>NZ_CAWNXG010000016.1:0-111698 GCF_963878145.1 Photorhabdus sp. S10-54
CAGTAAAGTTCTTCTAAAGTAGTCATAGCCTGAGGATCCCCACGATTTTGTTTTCTAAGCAAAAACTTTGATCGTGCCTCAGGCACTTAGTTCCTTTTTTCTTTTCTTCCTTATCCAGAGTTCAGGTTAGTCTTAACAAAAACCTAAAGTGAACATCCACAGTGCATATCACAAATAAAAACACCAAAAAACGCTTTAATTTTATTGGTGTTTTTAGTTTAGGCTTCAACCGATGTCTATAGACTCTGAGAACTTTCCACTCTTATAAATTACGAATAAAAACACATATAAATCAGCATATTGCAACAACAGGAACTCACAAGACCATGAAAAATACCACGTTCTAATCAAGGGGTTAATTTGCGCCCTACATCGGTTGCATCTTACTCGCATCCTGTTCCGAGGCCGTGGCGATCTGTCTTTCATTTGGTGTCTCCCTCCTTTCAAAGTGCACGGTTTGGTAGCCAAGTTCCGTGCGATGCCATCGCGGCTAGAACGGTTGTGCTTACCTAATACTTTCGTCCCAACCACCGTGTTTCGCCTGTGTCACTTTAGCTTTTATCCTCGCCTCTAGCGACTTGATAAACCGAACCGAGGCCGCAACGTGATTGAAGAGAGACTCCAGCGCATCCTCAACCATCATCATCCCCCCTACAAATGGACGCGGTTGCTTGCCGAAAGCTTCTTCACGGAAGGCTGTCCATCAATCATGAGCCGTCCCGATTGCTTCCTCAGTTCGATTATTGAAGTTGTTTCCGAACGAGGGGCCTACTTGGCTTTTCAGTTCGATGGCTGCGATCAATTGTCCCTTGTAGAGCACCAAAGCCAAGAACCCGTCCATGTTCTTGCCAGCGGTGACTCCTGCACGTTCACCTTGGTCAGCCTTGCCCGACTCTATTTATTTTTGTCTTGCTGCTTCGCGGTTGCCCCAAAACTCCTTCACGGCTTCGCGGGCTTTCTGTTCGTAGTCGACGAGATCGAGCGCCATTTATTCTCCATTTCCCCCGAGGGCAGATCGTTCTTCTTGGCTTAGGTCGTAGAGCCTGAACACAGCCCGGTTGCAAGCTTGCAAGTCCCGTTTGATAGCAGCCTCGGCTAACTCACGGCGCAGCGGTTCTGGCACTTCAGCCCAGTGCGGAATGCGAATACGGCGCAGGTACTGCGCTTGGAAGCGTAGGAATCCACCTCGCATTTTCGTTGAATAGGTCGCCACAAACAGACGAGTGACAGCGGATAGCAGAACAGCCTGCAAGGCCCGTAAATCCCAGTCGTCTGACGTGACGTAGTAGAGGTTGTGATGAGGATACAGTTCACCATCTTCATAGACGATATGCGCCTGTCCCTTGATATCTGGAATCAGGAGCTTTGGCCTCGCAGCCAACGACGGCGTGATGCGGTCAATTGTGCGATACCAGTTGGCCGGAGCTTTCTGCGCACAGTGACGCCCAGCGATCACCTCTCGTCGGGCCTCAAGGTAGCTCCGCAGACGGGGATACTCGTCAAGATCGACCAGTCCGCCCTGCTCAGCAAAGGGGTTGATAACACCCAGACCGCGCCACTCCACTTCGCCGGTCATGATGTCTTTGGTTGTTACCAGCGGCACCTTCCGGTCTGGCTCAACATTGAGCGCGTCGAAATCCCCGATAAACGCTTTGTCCGCGCCAGTCTCAACACCGATCCCGACCTTACACCCTGCCTCTTCCAGCAGGGGAAAGTCCCCCTCCAGACGGCGAATAACCGCCATCTGGTCGAATGACTCCAGCAACCACGGCTCCGAACCGTTGGTCACTTGGGCAAGTTCACGCACCGGGCCGACTTCCTTCGGCAGCGAGGGGGCTTTGAGCAAACCTACCAATGCGGTCAGCGTCGCCCGGTCAATAGCCGGGCGGTAAGCGATGCGCGTTGACCCCGGCACTTCACGGCTGATGATAGTGATTGCTGGGTAGGCAATCACATCGGAGTGGAAGGCAGGTGTATCCACCATGTCGACATAGACTTTCAGGTGGAACCGCTCGGCTACGAGGCTGCGCAGTGGCCCGCCATAGCGGTTTTTCATCCAGCGATCAGCGCAGATGAAGCCTAGGCGGCCACCATCCGACAAAACCGACAGAGACCGCTCGATGAAGGGAATGTAAATATCTGCCCGGTCATACATCGTCAGGTAACGACCGCGATATTCGGCAAGCAGCGGCGCCGGAATCAACTCCTGACGGACATAGGGTGGGTTGCCAACCACAAAATCGAATTGCCCCTCCAGCGGTGCCAGCAGGAAATCGCCTTGCGACAGCCAGCAACTAGCCAACGTTGCCGCAGCATTCGCAGCGATCCCTTGCCGCCTGAGCAGTGCAACAACGGCAGCTTTGGTGCTCTTAAAGGTCTCGTAGTGCAGTTCCACCGCCCGGATTGCATCGGTTAGTTCGTCGAGCGCGGAACCGCTCGGCCTTGCTGCCCGCCATGCACTCAGTAGCCGCTCAATGATCGGCAACAGAAAGTCGCCACCACCAAATGACGGCTCCAAAAGCCGCTTTTCGTGAAGCGGTTGATCCTCTGTGTAACCAACCAAGTCGAGAATGAAATCCACCACCTCAGAGCGCGTGAAAATGGCCCCTCGGGCTTCGAGCCCGCCCTCCGTCGCCAAAGCCTCAGTCGCTACCGTGACGGGACATACAGGCACTGCAACAGCTCTAGGAGTAACCTTGCTGAGCACGCTGTCTGCAGCATCTAGTTGTTGGGTCATCCCAAATCCTCATTGGCGCGGCGTGATGACGCCGACGTGCTTGTAAAGTGTGGTTCGGGACACGCCATAACAGCGGGCTACCTCGGCCACCTGAATATCGGGATCGCGCAACAGGGCTTTGATCTCGCGCTCCTGCTGGTCGTCTAGCTTCGGTTTGCGGCCACGTGCGCGGGCTGCTGCAAGCCCGGCCTGCTTGAGCGCGTCGCGCTGCAGGTCCAGGTGCCGGTCTATGCCGGACGCGGGATCATTCCCACTCAATAGTCGCAGGTGGTTTACCACTGACATCATAGACAACTCTTGATATCCCATTGACTTCATTGATGATCCGGTTAGAAACCCGGCCTAAGAAATCGTATGGTAAATGCGCCCAATGTGCGGTCATAAAATCAATCGTTTCTACTGCCCGTAACGAAACAACCCAGTCATATTTACGACCATCCCCCATCACGCCCACGGAGCGAACTGGCAAGAATACGGTAAACGCCTGGCTGACTTTATTGTACAAATCAGCCTTGTGCAGCTCTTCGATGAAAATAGCATCAGCCAGACGCAGCAGATCGCAGTACTCTTTCTTCACTTCACCCAGTACACGAACACCCAAGCCAGGGCCTGGGAATGGATGACGGTTCAACATGTCATAAGGCAATCCCAATTCCAAGCCAATCTTACGCACTTCATCTTTGAATAACTCTTTCAGCGGTTCCACCAAACCCAATTTCATCTCTTCCGGCAAACCACCTACGTTATGATGAGATTTGATAACGTGTGCTTTGCCTGTCGCAGATGCTGCTGATTCGATGACATCCGGATATATAGTGCCCTGTGCCAGCCATTTAACCTGAGCCTGTTTGCTCGCCTCTTCATCAAAGACTTCAACAAATACACGACCAATTGTTTTACGCTTCTCTTCAGGATCATTGATGCCAGCCAGTGCAGTAAGGAAGCGGTCTTCTGCTGGGACATGAATAATATTCAGCCCAAATTTACCGGCAAACATTTCCATCACCTGCTCAGCTTCATCCAAACGCAGTAAACCATTATCAACAAATACACAGGTCAGGCGGTTACCAATTGCGCGATGCAGTAACAATGCGGTGACAGAGGAATCAACACCACCGGACAGCCCCAAAATAACGTGATCTTCACCAACCTGTTCACGCAGACGTACAACGGTATCTTCGATAATAGAAGCAGGTGTCCACAGCGCTTCACATTGGCATACATCCAGTACAAAACGTTCCAATATACGCTGCCCCTGATGGGTATGGGTGACTTCCGGGTGGAATTGCACGCCATAAAAACGTTTTTCTTCATTTGCTATGATGGCAAATGGACAGGTATCAGTGCTGGCGATAGTGACAAAGTCCTCGGGAATTGCAGTAACTTTATCACCGTGACTCATCCATACATCCAATAATGGTTTACCTTGCTCATTTAATGAATCTTGAATCCCACGGAATAATGCACTCTCCGCTTTAATCTCAACCTGGGCATAACCAAATTCACGCTCAGTAGAATCTTCTACCTTACCACCAAACTGTACTGACATCGTTTGCATACCATAGCAAACGCCCAGAACCGGAACGCCAGCGTTAAAAACATATTCAGGTGCACGTGGACTTCCTTGTGCTGTGGTACTTTCCGGACCACCGGAAAGAATAATACCGCTTGGGTTGAATTCGCGGATTTGCTCTTCAGTGACATCCCATGCCCAAAGTTCACAATAAACCCCGATTTCACGGATACGGCGAGCAATCAATTGAGTATATTGCGAACCAAAATCAAGGATAAGAATGCGGTGTTGATGGATATTAGTTGTCATGTGCGGTGAATTCCAAAAAAACAAGTAACAAATAAAAGATAAGTGGCCCTTATATGGGCCACAATAAATATGGATTACAAACCTAACCGGTAGTTTGGAGACTCTTTGATAATGGTGACATCGTGAACGTGGCTTTCCTGAATACCGGCATTACTAATGCGAACAAATTCTGCTTTGGTTCTCAATTCATCAATAGTTGCACAGCCAGTCAGCCCCATACAGGAACGCAAGCCTCCCATTTGCTGATGGACAATGTTTTTCAGCAAACCTTTATAGGCTACACGGCCTTCAATACCTTCCGGTACCAGCTTGTCTGCGGCATTATCAGTTTGGAAATATCGATCAGAAGAACCTTTGGACATCGCCCCCAATGATCCCATGCCGCGATAAGATTTAAATGAACGCCCCTGGTAGAGCTCAATTTCTCCTGGTGATTCTTCTGTCCCTGCCAGCATAGAGCCCACCATAACACATGACGCTCCTGCGGCGATGGCTTTGGCAATATCTCCAGAGAAACGAATACCACCATCAGCAATAACTGGAATACCGGTGCCTTCCAACGCTTCAACAGCATCAGAGATAGCCGTAATTTGTGGCACCCCTACACCGGTAACAATACGGGTAGTGCAGATAGAACCGGGACCAATACCGACTTTAACCGCATTGACGCCAGCCTCTACCAGCGCTTTTGCGCCTTCCCCAGTCGCCACGTTACCACCAATAATTTGTAGATTCGGGTATTTAGCGCGGGTTTCACGAATACGTTGCAGTACCCCTTCAGAATGACCATGCGAGGAATCAATAAGCAGAACATCAACACCGGCGGCAACCAATGCATCAATACGCGCTTCATTGCCAGCACCGGCACCAACCGCAGCACCAACACGTAAACGACCACGTTCATCCTTACAGGCGTTCGGTTTACGTTCTGCTTTCTGAAAATCTTTAACCGTGATCATGCCAAGTAGATGAAAGTTTTCATCAACTACCAGCGCTTTTTCGACACGTTTTTCGTGCATTTTTTGCAACACAACTTCACGGGCTTCACCTTCTTTTACTGTCACCAGACGCTCTTTAGGCGTCATTACCGCAGTAACAGGCTGATCCAAATCGGTAACGAAACGCACATCACGGCCAGTAATAATACCAACCAACTCGTTTCCTTCAGTGACAACCGGATAACCCGCAAAACCATTACGTTCTGTCAATTCCTTAACTTCACGCAGCGTTGTTTTAGGTGCCACAGTGACTGGATCTGTCACTACCCCACTCTCATGTTTTTTGACTCGGCTAACTTCTTCTGCCTGACGCTCAATGGACATATTTTTATGGATAAAACCCATTCCACCTTCCTGAGCCAACGCAATAGCCAAACCGGATTCGGTGACGGTATCCATAGCGGCAGACAACATAGGAACTTTCAAACGAATGGAGGAAGTCAGTTGAGTAGACAGGTCAGCAGTGTTAGGTAAAACAGTAGAGTGGGCAGGAACTAACAGAACATCATCAAAGGTTAAAGCTTCTTTTTTAATTCGTAACATAAGCAATATCTCACCAAGCTGCTGAAAATTTAAGGAATAAAATATTGCCGCGGCATTATACAGAACGTAATCGGTTGCCTCCAGCATTTTATTAAAAAATTTCTTGCTTACTTCGTGATGAAGGTTAGTATCAGCATATTAAGTTATTGTTTTGAAATTTGATCTTTCTCACATGTCACTACCTTTTAATACTGGAATTTTTTCTGTCAGCCGTCTCAATCAGACGGTTCGGCGACTGCTCGAAATGGAAATGGGCAGAATTTGGCTAAGCGCTGAAATATCCAATTTTTCTCACCCCGCCTCCGGGCACTGGTATTTCACGCTGAAAGATGAGCGTGCCCAAGTGCGGGCGGCAATGTTTCGCAGTAGCAATCAACGGGTAACATTCAGGCCACAAAATGGTCAGCAAGTTTTGGTTCGCGCGACAATCACGCTTTATGAACCAAGAGGAGATTACCAGCTTATTGTTGAAAATATGCAACCCGCCGGTGATGGCCTGTTACAGCAACAGTTTGAATTATTGAAACAAAAACTTGATGCAGAAGGATTATTTGACCAAAGCCACAAGAAGCCCCTGCCATCCCCTGCTCAACAGCTTGGTGTCATTACTTCAACCAGTGGCGCAGCCCTGCATGATATTTTGAATATTTTAAAGCGCCGTGATCCATCATTACCCATCATCATTTATCCAACAGCGGTTCAGGGCACAGAAGCACCGTTACAGATTATCCGGGCTATTGAATTAGCTAATGAGCGTCGGGAGTGTGATGTATTGATTGTTGGGCGCGGTGGTGGCTCGCTGGAAGACTTATGGAGTTTCAACGATGAACATGTCGCCAGAGCCATTTTTCACAGTGATATTCCGATAGTCAGTGCGGTCGGTCATGAAACAGATGTCACCATTGCTGATTTTGTGGCAGATTTACGCGCCCCGACGCCATCAGCGGCCGCTGAGTTAGTTAGCCGTAATCAGCTCGAATTATTACGTCAAATTCAGTCGCAACAACAGCGGTTGGAAATGGCAATGGATTATTTCTTTGCCCAGAAACAACGTGTTTTCAGTCTGTTATCTCATCGTTTACAGCAACAACACCCTCATTTACGACTAGCGCGTCAGCAAAACTTACTGGTCAATTTACGCCAGCGACTCACTGACAGCTTACAACGGTGCTTAAAGCAAAACAGCCTGGCTTATGAGAAATTACAGCAACGGCTCTGGTACGCTGAACCTAGCTCGCAAATCCACCAGTATAGCCAACAGATTCAGCAACAAGATTTCCGGTTAAGACAAGCGATTGAAAGGCAAATCAGCCGTTCCAGAGAAAAATTTGCCATTTCCTGTTCACGGATGGAAGCCGTTAGCCCTCTGGCAACACTGGCTCGTGGTTATAACATTAGTCAAACATCGGATGGAAAATTACTAAAACAAACCAAACAGGTACGTGTTGGTGATGTCCTGAATACCCGTTTACAAGATGGCTGGATTGAAAGTGAGGTGTTGAAAATCAAGAAAGAACGGAAAAAACGCTCTGCAAATCTGAAATAGTGGCCTTCCTTTGCCACTTATTTCTCCTACAAGTCAGAAACGAATTTCTGCGCCGACAATATAAGTCCGGCCCCGAGCAGTTTGCATAGCCGAAGTTTGCTCAGTCATTAATGGAGAAGAGTTTGCACGATTAAGTGCTTCAGAGTAATTTTTATTTGCCAAGTTCTGTACTGAAAATTTCAACAACACATTGTGATTTATCTGATAATCGCTATAAAGATCGACTATCGTTGGGATTTTAGGTTCTTTTTGCTGTACAACCCTCCCATCTTCATCAAAATTATATTGATCTGGGTCCAGCCTATGAGAATCACCGGTATATTTAACAATCGCACCAACACGGAGTTTCTCATTAAATAAACGAACACCGGTATCCAACGTCATAAAGCTATCAGGTAATTGGGACAACGGCTCTGCACCAAAATGCGCTGTAGCGGCAGAAGTTGGCTGGCGCGTTTTTTGCCAACTATAAGCCAATTTGCTATAAAACATACCAGCATCATAATCAGCAGCAATTTCATATCCGCGTATTTTTACCGGAGTCAAACTATTGTGATAGATATACATTTTGATGTTAGGATCGACTTCATTGTAATCTGTCGAACTATCGTCTTTACATTTTTTCCTATTGCCACAAATAAGCCAGATATCACTGAGAATATAATTTTTTACTTTAGTATGATACCAAGCAGCTTTCAGACGGAAAGTATCTCCCTTTACAATTAAATCTGGGCGGAAACTGTTAAAGCCAATTTGATAAGTGTCTGATGACTCTCCTTTCAAAAATGGGTTCATAGATCCACCACCTTCATTACTATAGAAAGTCTCCTGAATATTTGGTGCTCTCATTGAACGGGCATAACTGACGAATGGTTGGAACTCAGGAATAATTTCTGCTGATAGTAAAATACCTGGATTAAACCCATGTTCTTTTAAATCCAATTCGGTTGCTCCCTGGGGAAAACAGGGAATCCGCAGATCACAAGCCGGTTTATAGCCTTTAACACTGTAATCCATATAATTAAACGTAATATCTGCCTGATAAATTCCACGATTTATTTTCAATCCACCATAAATACTGACAATATCTTGTTTACCACTTGGCGCGAAAACATTGTTTTCTTTTACTTCACTATCTTTCTTTTTATATTCGCTCTTTTCTTTTTCATCTTTACCTCGACCAGAATAAACACTACTCGTTGTCCTGCTATATTCGGTTTCCATCAACTTACTGCCAAATGTTAACTCAAAATTTGTATCACCATAGTCGAAACGACTAATATTACTGATATCTATTGCATCTGATTTATTTTTTGCATTACTATTTAGCAACTTAAAAAGTGAATCACCTTCATAACGTTGACTACTCTCACTAGTGCTAACCAGTAATTTTATATCAGCCCATTCACTAAATGGAGTGTAATTGTATTTTAAATAAATATCCCGACTATCAATATGACGGCGGGTAAATTTATTATGATAATTTCGGCCACTTAGCTCCATATCATGAAATTCATTTAGTTCAATTTTTATTTTCATTAATTGCGAATTAGGTTTTTGCTTAAACGATTTATCTGTAACAAACTCATCGCTTAATACTCCATCGCCATTCTTATAATGTGCATCAATTGAATGCCCGCTGACAGCCAGCATAGCACCTATTGAACCTTCAGAACTAAAAGCGGGTGTTTTACCCGCAACCGCTATCATGCCATTATAGCCAATACCATTATTTCCATAAGCTGTTTTTGTGCGTACTCCCAACGAATTCTCTGCGAATATCACATCATCTACACCAATTGTGCGAAAATTAGCGCTACCCACTAATGCATTAACACTATTCGATCCATCAGATTGACCACGGTTGACATCAACTCCCACAATAAAATTGGGATCAATGATTGTACCGAATTGGTTATAAGTAGTACCGTGAGCTGGACTCGTCGGAGATGTACCATAAAAACTCTGGCTAACACCATCAACCATCATATTTACTCGCCCAAATCCACTTAATCCACGAATATTCACACTCACGGTTCCCTGCCCCGGATCTATTTGCGTATAGGTCCCAGGCATACTACGTAATATACTATCCGTTGATTGAAGTTTTGTATCTTCTCCTTTAGAACTGTATGAACCGGGCCTTTCCATTGCCCTCACTTCCGCATCATCCTGTGAACCAGAAACCTTAAGGCTACTGAATTTCATCACCTTATCTGATTTTTTCTCTTGCTTTTCCTCGCCATAAGCAAACCCTTGAAGCCCAATGAAAACCACACCAGCCCCTGCTATCTTTGTCATTATTTTCATTTCAATCATCCCAAATGCATACAAATCAATATTTGCTCACATGCCCGTCTTTAGAAAATAAAAATGTTTAGCACTGATAATGATTTATCAGTGCTTTAAATAACAAACTTATACTATTTATAATTTATTTCAGTTATCTTTTAATTGCGGAAAATACTTTTTAGCATCATCCAGCATCAAAATAAAACTGTAATCCAGCGCAGTATCTTTTAATCGATTAAATCGGCCCGATTTACCACCATGCCCGGCACTCATATTGGTTTCTAATAACAAAATAGAGTTATCTTCCTTCATATCCCGTAATTTTGCTACCCATTTAGTCGGTTCCCAATATTGCACTTGGGAATCATAAAATCCACTCGTAACCAATAAGTTTGGATAACGTTGATGTTTTATATTGTCATACGGACTATATGATTTAATCCGGAAATAATCTTCTTTATTTTCAGGATTACCCCACTCCTCATATTCTCCTACGGTCAGCGGAATAGAAGGATCAAGCATGGTTGTTACGGCATCAACAAATGGAACTTGAGCAACCACACCGCGATATAATTCCGGTGCCTGATTAATCACAGCGCCCATTAGCAAACCACCCGCACTCCCTCCCATCGCATAAACACGTTTACTGTCACCATATTTCTGAGCAATCAGTGCTTTAGTCACATCAATAAAGTCATTAAAACTATTCATTTTATTTTCGACTTTACCTTGTAGATACCATTTCTTACCCAATTCACCGCCACCACGCACATGCACCAAGGCGTAAACAAAGCCCCGATCTAATAAACTCAATCGTGGTGAACTAAATGAAGGGTCCATGCTGATACCATAAGCCCCATATCCATAAATCAGTATTGGGTTATGACCTTTTTTAAACAGTGATTTACGATATACCAGAGATACCGGAACTTCAATGCCATCACGGGCCTTCACCCAAATACGCTGGCTCTCATAATGATGTTTATCAAAACCTTTTACTTCCTGCTGCTTAAGTAATTCCCGCTCGCCTGTTCTCATATTCCATTGGAATGTTGAGCTTGGTGTCGTCATGGACGAATAACCATAACGGACAAAATCAGTATTAGGTTCGGGGTTGTAATCAATCCATGCCATATAACTTGGATCGTCAAACTTAATCTGTTTTTCTTGCTGTGTTTGCCAATTAATCTGACGAATTGTCGGCAATCCTTTTGTTCGCTCCTGTACAACCAACCAGTCATTAAACAGGTCGAAATCTTCAAGATCACTATCTTGTTGCGGAGCAATGACTATTTTCCACGGTGTATTAATGGCATCCGTCTGATAAAGCCCATAAGTTTCATTCTCATGATTTGACCGGATGTAGAAGTGATCGCGGAAATGGTCAATATAATACTCTCTGCCTTCCTGACGAGGAGAAAATACCTGAAGTTCAGCTTGGGGTTTATTGGCATCAATCAGCAAATATTCAGAAGTCGAATTACTGGTTATCGACAACATAATATAATCACGGGAAGTGCTTTTAGACACGTTTAAATAAAAACGCTCATCGTCTTCCTGATATATTTTCTGATCTTCGCTGGTATTGCTACCATATTGGTGACGAAATACCTGATATGGCAATAAGGTCTGTGAATGTCTGCGCACATAAAACAACGTATTATTGTCATTAGCCCAAACCATGTTGCCAGAAGTATTTTTTATTACATCGTTATTCCACTGTTTATCCGCAATATCTTTAAAAGATATCTGATAATTACGGCGCCCTTGCGTATCTTCCGCAATCGCAATACGTTTATTATCCAGAGAGATGGCAAAATTACTCAGTTGGTAATATTCGTGCCCTTTAGCCCTTTCATTACCATCGACCAATACCTGCCAATCTGATGAGCCATCAACAGGTTTACGCTGATAAATCGGGAAATCTTTGCCCGTTTCATAGGTTGTCCGATAAATATACCCATTATAAGTATAGGGTACCGATTGATCATCCTGCTTCACCCTGCCAACCATTTCTTCGTATAACGTATCCCGTAGCTGTTCACCGGGTTTTAGCATCTGTTCGGTATATTTATTTTCGGCTGTCAGATAATCAATGACTTTTTGATCTTTACGATTATCATCCCGCATCCAGTAATAATCATCTATACGAGTATCACCGTGGGTAGTTATATGGTGTGGTTGTTTCATTGCCTTTGGTGGCATAATTTCTTCCTCTGCGGCGACAGGATTCAACCAGCCGCTTAATAAAAACATCAATAACAGCCCTTTAGTTTTCAGGGCAAACCGCGCTTGCTGCCTTAACATATTTGCTGTCCTTAAGTCGCTCAAAGTATTAATTAGTTAAACTAAAATCAATCGGAAGTTCTATCGTAATTCCATTACCGCTTAAAACGGTATCGGGGGGAGCTGGCAACGGTTGCGCTCTTGCCAGAACTTGCTTCGCTTCCCTGTCTAAAGAATGAGTTCCTGAACGACGAACTAAGTCACTGTTAGTAACATAGCCCTGTTTATCAATAGTGAATCTGACTGTAGGCCGACCCGTGCGATTTCTTCTCTGTGCATCCTCTGGATAGCGTTTATAGCGGTTCAAATGCCCGATAACTTCGGCTCGCCATAGTGCATCCGCATCAGCGATAGCCTTTGAATCACTGTCATAAGAAGCAGCAACCCGCGAAGTAACATTCGTAGATATAGCCGTACTGCTCACCATAGCAGCACTACTTTGAGATTTTTCACTCTCTTGCTCTTCTACCTGCTGGCGCTTCACCGGTGGTGTTTTTTCAAGCTCCTCATGGTGTTTTTTCTGTTTTTTAGGTTTATGCACCAGAATCTGCGCCTGTTCATCTTTAATAAGCTCAGGCGTCTTAATCTCATTAATCTCGCTTTCCTGCTGCCGGCTGGCAACAGCAAGTTGCTGTTCAATACCGATAGGCTGTTTTTGTACCCGATGTGTCGCTTCTGTTAACAATGAAAGCTCCATCATCACCGCCGGCGGCGGCATCAGTTCATCAATAGCAATTTCGTCTGGCTGGTAGATAATCCAACCAACCAAAATGAGGTGAGCAGCAATAGCAGAAATGAGCCATTTTTTAAAATGCCCCGTTTGAAAGGCCGGGTGTGTCAGCGTCAACATGGATGATAGCGCATAATTTTAATTATCATTTAGTAATGATAATTAATTTCATATGCTAATGAAAATTATTTTTCCCTGTATCGTTAACTTGAGCACATCCCTGTGCCAAGGCCCCTTATATACGGGGAAAAGATTACCATTTGTTTAAAATATCTACGGTTTTTTTACTGGTGTATACCAGACATAATCAGCATATTGGCTATCCAGTACATTGCTTTTTTCAGCGATGATCAACACAACAAGATCCTCTTGGGGAGATAAGTCTTTAACATGCAGAGGAACACCTATTACTTTTGTTGCATGATATCCACCCGCAATCAGTGTGGCAGGAGCCGGCGCTTTAAGTAACTGTTCCGCCATTCTGCGATCCCGCATTTGCTGAATAGCTGTCATGGCAGATAACTGTTGTTCCGTTATTTCACCACCGTGAACATCTTTAATCACCGCTTTAATCTGCGCTTTAACATTTTCAGCAACAGAAATATTCCCCTGGAGGGTCGGAGGGTTACTGTAAGCTGCTTTAATTTCACTGCGATCTAAGTTTGCAGACAGCAACGGATAAGGCTGATACATAAGCTCCATGACCAATCCACCATACAACTCCCACCGCCACCCATCTTGCCATGCAAGAAGCTCTTTTATGCGACTTTCACGTACGATAGGCTTAGTTTGCAACCAACTCTTAACCTTATTCACTTTTTGCTGCTGATCAGGATTAATCATCTCTAACAGGACTGAACCCTGCTCTCTTTTAAGCGGAAGTTGCTGAACCAACCAAAGCTCTATCTGATGATGATATGGATTATCATGTTTTTCACCCACAACTACCCGCTGATGTGATGCCAGCCGATTGATCAATTCATCAGGGGTCAGGGCATGACCTGTTTTAAGATCGATAATAGCCCCTTGTTGAGTCAGTTCCGGTGAAAGCGCTTGGAGAGTTGGTTTCTGTTGTACAAATACACACCCAGATAAGACCAGTAAACCACAGATAATCAGAAAAGATTTTACAACCGTGAGAAATTTCATCATGCCCATTATCCATATTAATGTTTTGCGCATCATATAGATAATAAGAATCGTTTACAACAAACCGCCCCTGCCTATAGGAAACAGGGGCGATGGGTATTACAGCGGATGAGTTTGCGCTTCAACTGCCGCCAGAGCGACCATATTAACGATACGACGTACAGAAGAAATTGGTGTCAGAATGTGTACCGGTTTGGAAACCCCCATCAGAACTGGGCCAACGGTAACGCCTTCAGAACTGGTGACACGTAGCAAGTTATAACTGATACGGGCAGATTCCATATTCGGCATAATTAACAGATTGGCAGCCCCTTTCAATGGGCTATCTGGCATAATGTCACGGCGAATACTTTCAACCAATGCGGCATCACCATGCATTTCACCATCAATTTCAAGCGAAGGTGACATTTTATTCACCAATTCCAGCGTCTGGCGCATCTTCTGTGCTGAGAGGCAATCTGTGGAACCAAAACTTGAATGAGAAAGCAAAGCAACTTTTGGTTCAATACCGAAACGGCGGATTGTCTCTGCGGCCATAAGGGTAATCTCGGCCAATTGTTCAGGCGTTGGATCATTATTGACATAAGTATCCGCAATAAAAGTATTACCACTTGGCAACATCAATGCATTCATTGCACCAGCAGTATGAACCCCATCACGGAAACCAAACACATTTCTCACGACATCGTAATGTTCACTGTAACTGCCAACGGTGCCACAAATCAGGCCATCAGCTTCACCACGCAGTACCATAATCGCCCCAATCAGGGTGGGATTACCGATAACTGCACGACGAGCTTGTTCAGCAGAAACACCTCGACGTTTCATAATGTGATGATATTCCTGCCAGTATTTTTTGAAGCGCGGATCATTCTCATTATTGACGACTTCAAAATCTTTACCCGCTTCAATATGCAATCCCAGTTTCTGGATACGCATTTCGATAACACTGGGGCGACCAATTAGAATCGGGTAAGCCAGCTCAAGAGAGATCAGCTCCTGAGTCGCATGCAATACACGTACTTCTTCCCCTTCGGCCAAAACGATACGCTTTTTCGCTTTCTTAGCCTGAGAAAAAATAGGTTTCATAAACAAGTTTGTTTTATAGACAAACTCATTCAGCTTCTCGATATACGCTCCAAAGTCTTTAATCGGGCGGGTTGCTACGCCGGAATCCATTGCTGCTTTGGCAACTGCCGGGGCAATTTTTACAATCAGGCGCGGATCAAATGGTTTAGGAATAATATATTCCGGGCCAAAAAACAGATCCTGATCATCATAAGCGGAAGCCACTTCTTCACTCTGTTCCGCCAGCGCTAAATCCGCAATCGCATGAACACAGGCGAGCTTCATCTCCTCGTTAATGGTTGTTGCACCAACATCCAGCGCACCACGGAAAATAAACGGGAAACAGAGCACATTATTAACCTGATTCGGATAATCAGAACGACCAGTACAAATGATTGCATCAGGGCGAACTTGTTTTGCCAATGGCGGCAAAATTTCTGGTTCAGGGTTTGCCAATGCCATGATGAGGGGATCTTTAGCCATCATTTTCACCATGTCTTGAGTCAACACGCCAGGACCGGAACATCCGAGGAAAATATCTGCACCAGGGATAACATCACCTAATGTGCGGCTGCCATTGTCTTCAATCGCATAGGCAGCTTTAGTTTCTTCCATATTTTTATCGCGACCACGATAAATCACCCCTTTAGAGTCACATACCACGATATTCTTGCGTTGCAACCCAAGCGCAACCAGCAAGTTCATACAAGCAATAGAGGCAGCACCGGCACCAGAAACGACTAAGCGAACCGCTGAAATCTCTTTTTTCATAATCCGTAAACCATTCAAAACAGCAGCAGTACAAATTATCGCTGTACCATGCTGGTCATCATGGAATACCGGAATGTTCATTTTTTCCCGAAGTTTTTTCTCAATATAGAAACATTCCGGTGCTTTGATATCTTCGAGGTTAATTCCCCCAAACGTCGGCTCCAGTGCCGCAATGATATCAATCAATTTGTCAGGATCAGACTCATCAACTTCAATATCAAATACATCAATACCTGAGAACTTTTTAAATAGGACACCTTTTCCTTCCATCACTGGCTTACCTGCCAGTGCACCAATATTCCCCAATCCTAAGACCGCACTACCATTAGATATCACTGCCACAAGATTGCCACGCGCAGTATATTTGTAAGCCGCTAATGGATCTTCTGCAATTTCCAAGCAAGGCGCAGCAACACCTGGTGAATAAGCTAAGGCCAAATCTCGCTGAGTTATCAGAGGCTTAGTAGGAGTAATCGTGATTTTCCCTGGTTGTGGAAACTGGTGAAAATCCAATGCACTCTGTTTTAATTTTTCATCCATCGTCGGATCCTTTATATACAATCTGGAGTAAAAGCAGGAGCAGTATAATAGGTACTGTGTGTCAAATCATAACATTGACAGCATCTTATCAATAAAGTAGCACTTTTTTGTTCATGAAAAATACTACCCAATTTATCCACTAATGCCCTACTTAATATAGGAAAATAAAGAAAGAAACATTACCATTTATACAATATCATTGAAGTTATAGTAACAATAATAACTATAACTCAGAAAAACTCTCAATATAAATTCAATTAAAATAAATTTTATAAAAGAAAACAAATCTAATAATCATACATTTAACATATTGATTTTTAACACCATTAAAAGAAGTTAAGTTATGTATTTTTTGTGAAAATTACTCATCTTCTTTTTTTACTTATCAAACTAATTTGCGCTATTTATATTTTTATATCAGGATGTGCTTTCTGGACTTACAGAGCTATCAACTTTGTAAATCAATCGGTTTTGATAAAATTTTTTCATAGCAATTTAATTTAGGGCAGACCCATTCATTACTGCCTTTTAATCAAATTCAAAGTCTGCATTTCGTGGCTTTACTTATTTAAGGGAGAAGGAAAATGTATAACCATTCAGTGATGATAGTTGATGACCACCCTCTCATTCGCCATGGCTTGAAACAGATTGTAGAGCTCGATCGGGCGCTTACCGTAACAGCGGAAGCTGACAATGGTGAAGAAGCAATAAATATTGCATGCAAGCTGAAACCTGATGTCATTATGATAGATCTCAATATGAATGGCCTTTCAGGCGTGGACACGATTAAATCTATCCGTAGAAAAGGGATCAATTCCTATGTACTGGTATTATCCGTTTCAGATGATCGAAATGATGTTTACGCAGCCATTGACGCAGGAGCTAATGGCTACTTGCTTAAAGATAGCGACTTAGATTCGTTATTAAGCAGTATTCGCCATGCTGCTCGTGGACAAACTGTATTTAGTGAAAAAATATACCAACATCTCGCTAACCGTCATAAACATGTTGATCCTTTATCTGAATTGACCAAACGTGAGTTAGATGTATTAAAAGAAGTTTCCAGTGGCATGACCAATAAGGAAGTTGCTGATGTCTTATTTATTTCTGAAGAGACAGTGAAGGTACACATCAGAAACTTGTTAAAAAAACTGAATGTACGTTCCCGTCTGGCTGCAACAATCATGTATTTGCAACATAGGAAAAATGGAGTAGCCTAATACTTCTTCCGAGCCGCTCCTTGAGCTTATTACCGAGGGTCGGCTCTTATCGCTGTTATGTAGTAAATGTTATGTAGCAAATACCCCCTATGAGAACAGGCCAATAAAATTGAGTCTCCTGTTTTGGTATCTCCGATAATAAAAATCAGGATATCATCTAGATAAAACAGGCATTTTCCAGCATTATGTTTAGGTATTTAAATTTTTTTAAGGATCTGTTAAATGATATTGGATAAATCTTCTCAACCCGCTTTTACTCTCTATGGGATCAAGAATTGTGACACGATAAAAAAAGCCCGTCGTTGGCTGGAAGAACGGGAAATTACTTACCTGTTTCATGATTATCGTGTTGATGGACTCAATGCAACACTTTTGCAGTCATTTATTGACAAACTGGGTTGGGAATCATTAATTAACACCCGTGGTACAACCTGGCGTAAACTGACCGATCAACAACGAACAACAATTAATAATGCTGACGCAGCAAAAGCGTTGATGTTGGAACAACCCGCTATTATCAAACGTCCACTATTAATTTCTGCAAAAGGTGATTGCCTATTAGGCTATAAAGTGGATGAGTATCAGCAATTTTTTGCTGAGGCACTCTGAAATGACTTGCCCTGTAATTGAACTTGCACAACAACTCATCAGACAACCCTCTATCAGCCCGGACGATAAAGGTTGCCAAAATATTATGATCGCTCATTTGCAAGCAATTGGCTTTACCATTGAACGAATGCCCTTTGGCGATACAAACAATTTTTGGGCCTATCGCGGCATAGGCCCGACATTAGCCTTTGCCGGACACACCGATGTCGTCCCTGCGGGCGATGAATCTCAGTGGGAATATCCCCCATTTGAGCCAACTATCCGTAATGGCATGCTATATGGCCGGGGTGCGGCAGATATGAAAGGCTCATTAGCTGCCATGATTGTCGCGGCTGAACGTTTCGTTGCCGCCTATCCCAACCATAATGGACGTCTGGCCTTTCTTATTACTTCAGACGAGGAAGCGAAAGCCACCCACGGCACCATTAAAGTGGTTGAAACCTTGATGTCCCGCAATGAACGTTTGGATTATTGCCTGATAGGTGAACCTTCTAGCCAGCATCATCTTGGCGATATGGTGAAAAACGGCCGTCGAGGTTCCCTTACTGCGAATCTCACTGTTCACGGTATTCAAGGCCACGTTGCCTATCCGCATTTAGCTGATAACCCAATCCACCGTCTCCTTCCTGCTTTACAGACATTGATCAATACACATTGGGATAAAGGGAATGAATTTTTCCCGGCGACCAGTATGCAAATTGCCAATATCCACGCGGGAACAGGCAGTCATAACGTGATCCCTGGGAATGTGCAAGTTCAATTCAATTTCCGTTTCAGTACAGAACTGACTGACAGCCAAATCCGTGAACAGGTTGAAACTATCCTCAAAAATCACAATCTCAATTACACGATTGAGTGGATACTGGCAGGTCAGCCTTTCCTAACAGCCAAAGGTGAGTTAGTCAATGCCGTCATTCAAGCAATAGACCAATATTGCGGCTATCAACCTGAATTATCTACCAGTGGTGGTACATCCGATGGGCGATTTATTGCTCCGATGGGTGCTCAAGTTGTCGAACTGGGGCCACTGAACTCAACAATTCATAAAGTTAATGAGTCCGTTAGCGCCGCCGATCTGCAACAACTCAGCCGGATTTATCAACGTGTTATGGAGCAATTAATCCAGTGATCACAGCAAATATGTTAACCGGCCTGGCTACTGGCCACTTGATTTCTCTCTTTGGCAATCACCGATTACAACCAGAAGCCGCCAATGCTTTTCTTTCCATGCAACAAGCCGCTGAAAAGGCCGGAATTCATCTGCAACCGGCCAGCACGTTCCGTGATTTTCAACGTCAGCAAGCTATCTGGAATGGAAAATTCCGTGGTGAACGCCCGGTGTTGGATGAAAACAGCCAACCCATGGACATCACCCAATTATCAGAAGGAGAACGCTGTAAGGCAATTCTTCGTTGGTCCGCCCTGCCCGGCGCCAGCCGTCATCATTGGGGAACAGATTTGGATATCTATGATCCAACGATGCTACCGGATAACCAGACGTTATTACTCGAACCTTGGGAATATGAAAATGGTGGTTATTTCGCACCATTAACTCATTGGTTGACCGAGAATATGGCTCATTTCGGTTTTTACCGTCCTTTTGTCGGTAACCGTGGCAGTGTCGCTGATGAACCGTGGCATATCAGCTACCAACCATTAGCCAAGCAATTGGAAAAATTGCTGACTCAGCAGATGTTACTGGATGTATGGCAACAGCATGACATCGCCGGCATTGACTGGTTATCTACTAACTTACCTTATGTATTTGAAAATTACCTCCATGTTGCGCAGGAGACAACCTCATGCAATGGTTAGCTGATTACTGGTGGATTATTTTAGTTTTATTAGTTGGCGTTCTTCTCAATGCCATTAAAGAGTTACGCCGACTGGATGTTAAAAAATTTCTGGACAATAAACCGGAACTACCTCCTCATCGGGATCTTAATAGCAAGTGGGATGATGAAGATGATTGGCCACAGAAAAAGCCATAGTCCACTCTTGCCACTCTCTGGTAAGTTTCCGATTGAGACTTGACAACGCCTGTGCGGTTTCTTGCCGCCAGAGTCGCATTAATGCCTTATATCCACTCAACTTTAATACGGTGATGCATTGCTCAACACTCATTTCTTGCTGGAGATGATTTCTTAGCGCAATCAACGGCAAATCACTGTTCAGCAACAATCGTTGCAAGGCCGGTAATGAAGCAGAAAATGGTCGGTGAGCAAATGCAAAACCTGACAGTTCCTGCCAATCATGCTGATTGAGATGATGGTCAGTTTGGTAATCAACAGGCAAGCTAAATCCAATCTGCGATTCCAGCCAATGTGCATCACGGGCAAGCTGTTGCTCAGCTTGAATCCCCAGCACAATCCCTTGTTCACTCAGGGGAAAAATAGCCATTGCCGTATAACAACCGCTGCTGGCTTCTAAATGGGTTCCCATTCGCACTAATTGGAAGCCACATTTCTGCCATAATGCCCAAAGCTCCGCGGTATAACCAAAGCTAACGGAAATAAAATCCACTCCCTGTTTTTCTGCCCTTTCCCGTTGATACGCGATCATTCCCTGAGCAATACCTTGTCTGCGATTATTAGCCTGTACAGCAACCCTGCTGATCCGTTGAGATTTCAAAACCGCCGCCTGCGGTAAACCGCTATGGGCAGCTAACGATTGAGCAACCAAATTTCCTCTTGGACGACGCCTGCCTGCCCATATTTCATGGGCTAACTCAAGCGCCAATCCACCCTCTTCAACCATCCACAAAGCCCCCATTAAGGCATTATTTCCAAAAGCCGCAACAAATTGCATGCCTTTGGCATCAAGTAAACGCCGTAAATCTAAAGGTGAAGTTTTGTAGTGAGCGCTGGTCAATATGCCGTAAAACTGCCTCAGCAATTCAGGTTGTTTAATCCATTGTTGCTGATGACAAACGTGATAACTGATAGCCTTATCAGAATTGTTGACAGGAATTGCATCCTCAAACAGTAAAGCTTTTTCCAACCAGTTTTCCAGCGGATCATTTTCAGCCCAACGCACAGGAGCCGTCAGGTTTAGAATATGACTATCAGGGATTCCAACACAAAATTTAAGTAAAAATCCGCGTCCTGTACCTTCATATCCTTGCACAGTTGTGGTCAACAATATTCGGGGAAAATAGCTGATCAACTCAGATAATTGAGGCATTGGAATAGCAGCGGCTTCATCGATAAGCAACCAATCAATATCTGACACGCTATTTTGTCTACAATATTTCAGCAAATTATCTACGGCCCAGAATTTTCCCTTTTCCTCCGCATAACATCTGATAACTTCAGTTGTCGCTTTTGCTGGTGCAGTTAACCAGCAATTTCCTTGCCATTGCTGCATTAACATACCTGCAAGTGTCGATTTACCTCGCCCTCTTGGCGCAGTAATGACCCATACCCCCTGATTTGCCCGCAAAAGTCGAGTCAAAATGGCATGTTGGCTGGCCGTTGGGTTGCCATCAGGCAGTTGCCACGCACTATATTGTGGAAATTCAGGGATGCATAAGGGATCATTTTGCCGCCATAGCAAAACTTGAGGATCGCTAACAATTTGCTGCTGAATATGCTGAACAAAATGCGGCGTTGGCATAGCATCTAACTGTTCGTTCCAACGCGCGCTATCCTTATCTGGTTGATAATGCCATTGGTACCAAGATGGAACCATCATCACCAACCAGCTTCCAGCTTTCAATGTGCCTGCCAATATCGCCAGTGCTTCCGCATTAAAACCTGCGGTAGCATCAAATATTCCATGCAGATATTCCTGGCCTAATAAACTGGCCGCCTTTTCTGGCAGCACAGCGTGCTGTTTACGATAAGAGATCCATAACCAATCACCAATAAATCTCTGCTGTAATTCATTAGCCTGCAAATAGCACCAATGATCATCTCCACTCAACACCAACAAACGACGTAACCCTTGCTGCTGCATTTCTGTCTGTATCACACTCAGTTCCGGCAACATAACGGCTATGATTTACCAATCAATAATGACAAAATCCCCGCAGCAATCAGCGGCCCCACAGGAACACCTTTAAACAGGGCAACACCCAATACCGTCCCCACCAGCAAACCAGCGACTGTCGATGGCTGATTAGACATCAATGAAACCCCCCGGCTACCCAACCATGACACTAATACACCTATCACTATCGCGAGTAACGATTTCCAATTCATAAACGAGTTGAGGACAGCTTGTACCGTAATTTTTCCACTGGCGATAGGCGCCATGACTCCCACAGTCAAAATAAGTACACCAATAGTCAGCCCATATTTTTCCACCCACGGGAAAAAATGATTCAGTGGCGTTATACGGATAACCAGCAAGAGCAGCATTGCAAGCGTGACGGTCATGTTGTGGCTGATGATGCCCAGTGCGGCCAACACTAGCAGCACCAGTAAAGTAGGATCGAGATGGCTCATAGATTTGATTTCAATACCCTACAACAGCCTAATCCTATTTAGGCTAGGGTAATTTTTCCTTATGTTACAGAAATGACGGGTATTTTCGTATCAATTCAAACAATTAACAAGCTAACGTCGCACCACCATCGACCACAATATCCTGTAGCGTTATATGGCTTGCCAAATCAGAAGACAAGAAAAGTACGGTGTGTGAAATTTCATTAACATTTGCAATCTTTCCGAGGGGAATACCTAATTTATATTGCTCAGGATACCCGTTAATCATATTTTTTTCATCATCATCAGTTTTCCACATGGAACGCTGCATAGGTGTATCTGTCGAACCAGGGGATACAACATTACAACGTACACCAAACGGCGCGAGTTCCAACCCAACACAATGCGTTAAACTTGTCAGTGCTGATTTTGATGCACAATAAGCCGCCATTTGCATACGTGGAACATGTGCCGCATTAGAGCTGACGCTGATAATAGTGCCACTGCGCTGACGTTTAAAATGGGGAATCACTGTACGAAATAGATAAAAAGCCCCAGAAGCATTAACATTAATACAACGATGCCAGTCACTAATATTTAGCTCATCAATATTTCCCAATTGCAATATACCGGCAGCATTAACCAGAATATCTAATTTGGCTGAGATAGACAGTTGTTGGGAACAAATCATTTCGACCTTTTCTGGATCACTGATATCGAGTTGTATACATTTATAAGGCAAATTATCTTGCTCAAATACGCGATCGAAACCTATTACGTCAGCGCCAAGCGCGGTAAAATCACGGGCAATTTGTTCACCAATGCCACGTGCCGCCCCAGTTACCCAGACGGTTTTATGGTTAAAATCCATTTGTAAATTCTGTTTATTTCTCATTTTATTTCTTCTTTGATAGCGATTTATTACGCATTTTTTATAAATTCTATTTATCGAAATTTACTGATGAAATTATTTCCTCAGTACTCACAACCATTCCTGATTTTTCGGCAACATATTTTAAAGCCATGAGGTGATCTTCAAGCGTAAAATCAGCTATCGCATCACCCACTAAAAAAGGCTTGATATCTCTCATAAATGCATCAACCGCAGTAATCATGCAACCAATATGTCCATACACACCACAAATAATTAATTGATTCCGACCTAAGTCTTTTATATTTTTTTCTAACGAAGAGCGTTGAAATGCACTATAACGCCACTTAACTATTACAATATCATCATTATTAGGGGCTAACGCACGGCTAATATTCTGTAAATGGGGTGATCTATTCAAGCCAGCCCCCCATATATCATTAAGTAATGCACGCTCTTCATCACTTTGTACTTTAGGTTGTGCTGTATATATAATGGGAATCTCTTTTTCTTTACAAAACATTCTCAACAAATGGATATTTTCAATTAATTTATTGATTAGAGAGCTATTATCACCGAAAAACTGCAAGAAATAATCCTGCATATCATGAATAAGTAAAATTGCCCTATGGGGTTCGAATAACCAAGATGCTTTATTGCTTGGAAAATCTTTTGGCTGAGGTAGTGTATAATTTTTCAATGATGGAATGGTCATTTTAATACCTTCATGTCATTAATTAGCTTTCTAATTTGTCTCGAATGATTTTTCTTAATAATAATTTATCAATCTTTCCGACTGGTGTAACAGGCATAACATCAATAATCTCGAAACGATCAGGCAATTTATATTCAGCAATCCCCATACCTCTTAAATATTTCCTCAGTTGCAACGTGTTTATATTCGGATCAGCCACTACAATAAAAGCACAACTTTTTTCTCCCATCAGAGGATCAGGCATCGAAACCAAAGCGCTATGGATAACACCTTCATGTTTGAGTAACAAAGATTCAATTTCTTCCGAAGCAATTTTTTCACCACCGCGATTAATTTGATCTTTCTCTCGTCCGACAATACACACATAACCCTCTTTCGTCATATAGGCTAAATCACCGGAATAATAAAAACCTTCTTTATCGAACACCTTCGCATTGTGCTCTGGACTTTTATAATATCCCCGGAATGTATATGGCCCACGAATGATTAACATACCCGCCGAACCTGGCGCTTGGATATTGCCTTGATCATCAACGATACGTATCTCATCATCTTCACTCATTGGGCGCCCCTGAGTGGTAAATATACGTTCATCATCGTCATTAAGCCGGGTATAACATACCAACCCTTCGGCCATACCAAAAATCTGTTGCAACTTACATGAAAAAAATTTCGGTATCACTCGCGCCACACTTTCACTTAACTTTGCTCCACCGACTTGTAATAGCCGAAGACTTTCTAGTGAATATTCGTATTTCCTCATCGTCTGAATCCATAACGCAACAGCCGATGGCACCAGTGAGGTCATTGTTACTTTATGTTCACGTATGAGTGGAAAGCAGGTCGTAGGTCCAGGATCTGTTGCTAATATGACACAACCACCAGCATAAAATACGCCAAGCGCCCCCGGAGAACTCAATGGATAATTATGTTGCGCCGGCAAAGCACAAAGATAACGGGTCTGTTGTGTCAACTCACAAATTTCAACACTGCGTCTCACACTATAATAGTAATCGTCATGCGTCCTTGGAATTAATTTAGGTGTCCCTGTACTCCCGCCTGAAAGTTGAAAAAAAGCGACTTCATCTGAACGTGTCGCCTCAAAATTCAAAGGTAAATTTATTGGCTCTAACCACGGCTTTAATTCATTGGTATATAATTCATTAGTATATTGTATTTTGCCACCATCAACGACGATATTCCTTAACCGTGGACAATGTGTTTTTAATTGCTCCAGGAAATCATTATTCTGTAAAAGTGAATGCTCTGACGAAAATACAATTAGACTTGGATCAATTTGTTGCGCATAAGCAAGTAACTCTAATTTATTATGGCTAAATAATGCATTAATAGGTACTACCCCCATTTTCAGTAGCGCAAAAAATGTAATATAAAATTCAGCTATATTTGGCAATTGTACGATAGCAGTATCACCTCTCTTTATTCCCACTGACGTTAAATTTTTAGCTAATGCAGATGATTGTTGATCAAGTTGATGATAACTAAATTTACGGTCACCACAGATAATAGCTATTGCTTCAGGTTGTCTCTGACATTGTTTATAAAGTATGTCAGTCAAGGGTTTACCAAGCCAATACCCCTTTTCACGATAACGTTCTGCTAATTCAACCGGCCAGGGTGTAAATTCAATAGACATGATTTTATTCCTTACAATAATATTCAATACCTTGAAAAATCGTCGATTACTGTTTATACCTATTTACTTTATCCTCAACCAGAAATATTTCTAACCCTATTTTGTGAGCTGCTTCTAAATAAATTCATTTCGTAACAAATCATACTTCGTGCAAGCACTCAAAATACAAATTTAATTACCTAATATATTGCAAAATAAAATCATATTGCTAATAGTTAGTAACGTATAACCTTTAATCCAACAGGGGTAAATTATGTCATGCTTTCCTCCTGGATATTGGGAACAATATCCGAACACTGCCACCGTGATCACAACATATACTTGCAATGCTGCTTGCAAAGAATGTTGTTTTGAATGTAACCCCTCGGTAAAAGCGCGTTTAAGCCTGGATGAAATTAAACAATTTATTGCACACTCAAAAGCTAATTTTCCAGGGCTAAAGTTAGTTGTTTTCAGTGGTGGGGAGTGTTTCCTGCTAGGTAAAGATCTGATTGAAGCCATTCGCTTTGCCTCAGATCACGGCTTATTAACTCGTTGCGTGACTAACGGTTATTGGGGAAAAAATAGAGAAAAGGCGCAAAAAATCGCCCAAGACTTAATAGATGCTGGCATCACAGAGATGAACATCAGTACAGGGAAAGATCACAGTGAATGGATTCCCCTTGACAGCGTAGTGACCGCGGCAGAAGCATTGGCCGAACAAAATATTACAACACTGATTACAGTAGAACAGGATACCTTTGATTCCGCCATTGCAACGCAAATCACCCAGAATCCTGTTATTAAGCGACTGAAAGAAAAAAACAAAATTAACTTACAGCGAAATACCTGGATGCCGTTCTATGACACCAGCGAAGAACGAAAAGATGTTCCAAACCGGGATCAGCAACTGGCAAAAGGGTGCGATCAGGTCTTTGAAAATATTGTACTGACACCACACGGTGAAATTTCCGCTTGCTGTGGGCTGACATTAGAGCATATCCCCGAAATGAAACTTGGCCGTTTGCAAGGAGGCGATGTATCTCAGCTTTTTAAAGGTCAGGAAGAAGACTTTATGAAAGTATGGTTAAGAACTGAGGGGCCGTACAAGATCCTAAAAAAATATCGCCCACAGAATAGCAGCATTGATCTGGAAAAAATCGTTCATCCTTGCCAAGCTTGTGCTTATTTGCATAAAGACGAAAGGACACGCCGGAATCTGTTAGATAATTATCACAAAGAAATTATTCCGGTAATAAAGAAATTTAACGCTAAAGAACGGCTGGATCTCATCTACTACTCAGCAGAAAAAAATGCCATTAATTTAACTGAGGAATGAAAAATATATACCCTATGGATTTCAAGATAGATCGCGACGGCAAGGGAGTGAATCCCCGGGAACATAGATAACTATGTGACCGAGGTGAGCGAGTGCAGCCAACAAAGAGGCAACTTGAAAGATAACGGGTATAACAGGATCGAGTTGGAGCTTTAATGTTACTACTAACGAATATTGCGAAAACACTCCTTTTCCGGCTAGCAAATTTTTATTGAATGTAGTGGTAATCAAGGAAAGGAAATACTTTATTCTTCTTTAGGAATATTTTTACTTGTTATTTTGTGATCGGACTCTAAATAAGGACATTTTGTCGCAAGATATATTTAGTCTAAACGCTCAAAATATAAATTTAATCAACTAATCTATTGCAAAATGTCACCATCCAGCTAATAGTTAGTACCGTCTAACCTTTAATCGAACGGAGGGTAAATTATTCTATGTTTTCCCATTGAGTATTAGATGCTATACCCAAATACTGTTATGGTAATCACAATATATACTTACAATTAATATCGCAGGCAAGAAATATCAGTTAGATAATTATTTCATGAAATTATCTCAGTAATGAAGAAGCTTAATAAGGAAAGGTTACATATTATCTTATATATACCGTATGGATTTCAAGATGCATCGCGGCGGCAAGGGAGCGAATCCCCGGGAGCATAGATAACTATGTGACCGGGGTGAGTGAGTGCAGCCAACAAAGAGGCAACTTGAAAGATGACGGGTATAACGCTCAATAAAAAAAGAATTCCGTTAACTTATAAAGGAACGAATTATGAAAAGACGTACATTTATTGGCGTGGCTGCCGGTGCAGCTATTGGCAGTGTCATACCCACCGTCAACGCTAGCACTGATAGCAACCGCCTGTTTGGCGTGCCACGTTCATTACTCTCTCCGGGGGAGGTTGAAGAAAATAAGCTAAGGCTGTCAATGTCAAACGCCAAACTCCCGGTTGAAGTTTGGGAAGAGATCATCACCTATAACCGATTCTGGGAAACCCTACAGCAACAGCCCAATTTAGCATTAGAATACCGGGAATCACCGGAAAAAGTGCTGGCTGAATTTGGCATGGACAAAGATATCGTTAGCCCCGGTTCCGCAGAGGAATTACTGCTATTCATCACTTATGACAAAGACTTAATGAATGCGGTAAAAACCAACGACTATGAAGCGCTCTTTTCCCACTTAAAAACCTATGGTTTAAACGAAAGGGGCTCAAGTCTGAGAAGCCGAATCAATCACCATCTCAATCAAGATGCCAGTCTTGTCGCGCATTTTAAAGAACACATCGAATCCTATCAGCTCCAAGATACAGACACTCCTCCTCTTATCCGGCTGAAGGAAATTCTGGAACCCTTAAACCGTGAAGATGATACCAGTATTGAGATTGCTCGCCTTGTGGTAGGGGCAAATGTCGTTGCGGCGGTTAACGTAGCTGTTGGCACCCGAGTTGTCGCAGCGGTGAACGCGGCGGCGGCAGTTAACGTAGCAGCTTACTTGAGCCTGGCGGTACAAGTAGCGGTTACTGTATGTATGGCAAATTATTTACCCAAAATTGATCATAGCGATCTTTCAACCGGCACGGCTTCTCTTCATCTTGCCAGACTCTATAACAACCAAGAAATGGTGGATACACTGGTCAAAGAAGCTGTCAGAAGGGAAATCACCGCTTGTCTGTTTGCGGCGCAAAAATGTGGTTATATCAATCTGCCCGCAACCCGCGAAGAACGCAAAGAAGTGATTCATCTCTTTACCGAATTATCTTTAGGAATGGCAGCAGCATGAATAATATCGTGGGATTAAATCCAGACTTCAAAGTCATATTAATGAATGTCGCTATGCTCGTCCTGATCGCTTTAGTTTTTCTGCCTGTACCATACTGGCTCAGTAACAGCAATCCCAATAAGCTGGCGGCAAGTATTGCGACAACGCTCTTTGTCATCATTACCTTATTTATAGGCTATCAACTGTTATCAAATAAAGCCGTGGTCAAGGAAGGAAAATTATTGATGAAGTCCGGGGTATATTCACACGAATGGGTTATTTCCTCATTACACCAGGAAGAAGGCGTTTCCTTGGAAGATTTTAGTCGAAGTAATGGTATACATATTATCCATTATTCGTCTGGATACTACCACAAGGGACAAAACAAATATTTTATTCTACGTGTAAGTAAACGCCCTCTGATCTGCTTTAGCTCAGAAGGTAATATTGGGTTATGCATAGATGAATCTATTTTTGAAAAAATAAAGGGCGAGTTACAAGGTAAAATATAGCGTGGAGCCGTAAAATAATGGAATATAGTGACAATTATTGGCCGTTGAATTATACACAGCTCCGTTTAGCTATTGCTAACACTGTTGCTGACGATAAGTCTGTCTTCAATGTCGGTGAATTCGTCAGTTTCAGTGATAATATTAGTTTGGCAAGATTGAAGCTGGCCATTATAACCATTCATCACTTCAATGATGGTTTTTCCTTACGTTACCGTATTGCTGAACACAATATTTTTCAGGAGAAGGGATCTACACTGGTCGAAGTGATACCAATAAAACTGTCAGAGCCAATAGTAGAACCAGCGGCAAAAGCGGATTTTGCAAAGAGAACAACTCAACCGCTAGCGCCTGAAAAGGGTGTGACGATAAGGCATTATCTTTACTTTAATGATGTTGGGTGCTATTTCTGGGGAATCATCGCTCACCATATTGCCACAGATTATTGGGGCATAGGTCAGTTGATTCATGATGTTTTGTCTTGCTATGAACAACAAACATTCCACCCAACATCAGCGCCTATTTTTACCTATCAGGCTTACCTTGACGAAGTTAAATATAAAGCAAACGTGCATTATGCCAACAACAAAGAGTATTGGAATAATTACCTCAACCAACTGCCCAAATTAGAGGATTATGCCCGTAAACGCCTATTTCCCTCAAAAGCAATTAAAGTAAGCCGGCCGCTCACCGCAAATAACGGTGGTTTTACCTTTAATGATAAATTAATGATGATACTGGCTCTATGTCTGCAAATGACCAAACGAGGTTGCTTATCAACAAGTATCATCAATTTACCCTTCTCTAACCGACATGATAAAGGAGAGTACCGCTATTATCGCCCGGCAATGAACACCTTGCCTCTGATGGTTTCTTTGGCCCCGCAGGCAACAATAAAACAGATCCTCGTAGCAATGCAGTTGCAAATTAGTCTGCATAGCAAACATAGCCGTATTGATATAAATGATTTAAATGATGAAGCAATCAGTCGAGCAGATCAATTTACTGCCGCTCCCTATGTTAATCTGCTACATGAGCTTGAACATGATCTTATGAAAGATAATCGCGCCATTCGCGGTTGTATGACTTCCGGCGCAGTCAATAATTATGGTATTAACATCCGGTTTTCTCCTGATGGGAAATCAGCATTAGTTGAATTGGATGTGGGAAGCCGCCTGTATAGTCATTTTGCCGCCCATACTCTGATCGACGATTATTTACGTATTTATAGTACGATTGCAGAAAATATTAATGAAACGGTTGAGACATATTGGGGGAAATATAAAGAAATTGAACCAACGGATAATATTATATCTAGCCTAGATAACCCAGAAAATATTGTCGTTAATCACCCTATCAAAGAGAATATTATTGGTCGAATAGCACAAATATTTGCAGTGTCACCGGACAAAAAATCAGTCATTTATGGGGATCAAGCAGAAATAAACGCCGTGCATTGCCTTAATTACCGTGAACTTTACCGCAAATTATCCACTTTCAGTCAATTGTTATTATCCTGCCCACTACAAAACCGAAGGGTAGCCGTATTATTGCCCAGAGGGGTGGATTCCTTATTATCCATATTATCAATCCATACTGCGGGATTATGTTTTGTCCCAATCAATATGACATTTGGGCAAGAAGAGATAAATAATATATTAAGTAGCCTGAATATTTCTTTATTAATCACTGCTCGTCATTACCATGAAAAAGTAAACGGTGTTAATAATACACACATTCTCTTTATCGAAGATATAGAAACTCGCCCTTCCGAGATATTTCTGGGGCATGATATAAAACGTCCCACAACTCAAGAAGACGAAGCCTATATCTTTTTCACATCAGGCACCACAGGTGTACCGAAAGCAGTACCGATAACGTTTAAGGGGCTTTATGCCTATTTGGCGGCAATGACAGAGCAGTATGATATTAAACAAGATGACGTTATTCTCAATTTCAGCACACCCGTCTTCGATGCTTATATTGAAGAGGTGTTCGGATGTTTTTATCAAGGCGCCACATTAGCCATTGCCAATGATAATATGATCGTTGAACTGGAGACACTATTTTCATTCTGCCATGCACAATCGGTCACTATAGTTAATTTTCCTACCAATTATTGGCATCAAATTGTCTTTTTCCTACATTCAGCCATTAAAGAACTCGCACCTTCGATTAGAATGACAATTATCGGTGGCGATCTAGCAATGGATAAAGCCATTCATCATTGGTTGGAAAAAGTAGGATGCGGTATCTCCTTGATTAACTCTTATGGCCCAACAGAATGTTGCGTTGTGGCTAGCAGTCACAAAATAGATGATAAATTTCAACCCGGTAATATCATTGGTAAAGCGCTAGCAAATACCACTATCGTTATTCGGGAATATGGAACTAATAAGATCATTAATGGCAGTAGTGGAGAAATATGCATCCGTGGCGATTCTATCTGTACCGGATATATTAACGATAATCAGTCAACTTCACGTAAATTCTTACAGTTGAACGATGGAGAAATCTATTATTTAACCGGAGACCGTGGATTTTACGATGCCCAAGGTAATTTAAATTTCATTGGCCGTCTGGATAAAGAGCATAAAATTGACGGGAAACGTGTCGATCTGGATGAAATGCAAAAATTACTTACAGCGGCGATTAATATTGATGACATTCATTTAACGATAAAAGAAAATGAAACGGGGTACCAATATATTAATATATTTATACCTGATAGATCATGCTCAATCACACGTCACGAAATCGTCTCATTTTTGCGTGGATGTTATCCAAAATTGCAGGTACCTTTTATTGTCGAATTATCATCACCCAACAATTCTGTTACAATATCAGAGTTGAATAAAGAAGATAATATTTCGCAGATTAAAGGCGAAAAACGAGAAATATTTTTTACTTTATGGCGGGAAGTTTTTGGCGATAGCGATGGCATTGTTGATGAAGAGACTAATTTCTTTGACGCAGGTGGTACTTCGCTTAAGGCATTATTATTAATTAACAAGATCCAGCAACGTTTTAATTGTTCTATTCACCTGGAAGATTTCTATCACGCCCCTAGATTAGGTTATCTATTACAATCTGTCATTCAACAAGGGCAAATACCGGTTTTAATCGATAAAAATAACACTTGCCTGACAGAACAACACGACCAGTATTATTGGATCATCGATACTATCTCTAATCGTTCCGGCGCTCATAATATCCCACTATATTATCATCTGACCGGCGAGATTGATTTAAAGAAATTACGTTACGCTTTGCTGTATATCATGCAATATTTCCCTGCCCTCTGCCAAAGAGTCACCATAATAGATGGGCAACTCTCTTTAACCCTTTCACCTGTTATTGAAGAGAATCTGCCTTTCGAATATATCGATTTAACTCATGCTACCGGCATCAATATTGAGATTTCATTCCGCAAGATCTTAAATGATATGGCATTTAAACCGATGGCGTTACAGGATAATCCACCGGTATATTTTAAGTTATTAAAAATAGCAGAACATAAGCACTACCTTTTATTAAATTTTCATCATGCATTCTGTGACGGGATGTCGATTGCTCATGTGTTGCAAAAATTATCTTCCGCTTACGCAGATAATGTACCAAAAATTGAAGCCGCGACAGAAACAAGCATTAATCTCATTAATCAGCGCATGTCAGACGAAACATTAAATTTTTGGACAGAAAAATTGTTCAACGTCCTTTCGGTTGCCGGACAAGATAATGATTCATCGGAAGCTCATCTTAGGGTCCGAGGCCGACGTTATTCAATGCCGTTGTCTCCACAATTAATTGCCGCACTATCCAGCACGCAGAAAAAATATGCGGTGACTCTGGAACATATTGTGATTGGCGCATTTCTGATGACCATTAACTCATTACTCAATAAAGATGAGATTATCATAGGTATTCCTTGTGCCAACCGCGCTCCTCCCATACCGTTTGACAGTGTTGGTAGCTTCGCAACCACTCTACTGCTGCCCTACGTTACTGCGGAAACTTCGCTGATTAACGTATCCAGGTATGTCCGCGATTTTCTGGCAGACGCGAATACTCATTCCAATGTCTCACTGGCCTATTTGAAACAACATCTCCATCACCACCACGGTATGCAATTGCCGGAAGTCACTTATTATTTCTCTTCTCAAATAGGGTTTGAAACCGGTTTATATCTTGGTGAAACCCGTTGCACCAAAGAAAAAATCAAGGGACTCAAGCCTAAAGGAGATATCGCGCTCGAACTGATCAATTTGCCAACTGGGATAGGTCTGGAATGGCTCTACGATGATGATATTTTCTCTGAAGATATCATCAGCGACATGGGGCTGTTTTTGATTGATTTATTGGATTGCATAGGCACTCAGCATGACCTGATGCCTGGCAATATGGAACGATAACAAATAGTAAAATGGATGCTGATTGTGCTGGTCAAAAAAAAGAAATGGGTTGTTATCACCATCATCATGATCGCTTTTCTTGCCGTGGCTTATAACAACTTTAGCCAAAAAGAGACATCTACGGTGATGACAGAACAAATCATCACCGGAACGTTAGGTGATGTTATTACTACGGTAAATGCTGCCGGTGTTGTACAACCAACCAGTCAGGTCAATGTTGGTAGCCAAATCTCAGGCCAGTTAACCAAGTTATATGTTGAAGTCGGGGATAGCGTTGAAGCAGGTAAGCTGGTCGCTAGCATTGATGATACTTTTTATCGTACTAAAGTTGAGGCAAGCCGAGCGCGATTAGAAAAATTGCGAGCCATGTTGCAGGAGGAACAATATGCTTATCAGCTTCTGGTCATCACGGAAAAGCGCCAAAGAGAGCTTAACCTGCACTCCGCAACCAGCCAGCAGCTACTGGATGAGGCTGCTTTTGGCGTCAAAAAAAGCCAGGCCAGAATTGAAAGCCTCCAAGCAGACATCAGGCAAAATGAACATATTTTGCATAGTGAAGAAGTCAGCCTCAGTTATACCCAAATCTATTCGCCGATTGCTGGCGTAGTGACTGCAATTCATGTTGACCCCGGGCAAACGCTAAATGTCAATCAACAGACACCGGTTCTCATGCAAATTGCCGACCTCAAAAATATGACTGTTTATGCAAAAGTTTCCGAAGCAGATATTAACCAAATCGTGACGGGGCAAAAAGCTTCCTTCAAGATCTATAGTACAAATCAGCATATATGGCACGGTAATGTTAAGAAGATTATGTATAAGCCCGATCTCATTAATAATGCCGTTTATTATACCGTGCTATTTGATGTCCCTAATGATAATTTCCTGCTCAAACCCAGTATGAGTGCGGATGTCACTATTGTGACCCACGAAAGCACCGGCGTAGTGACCATACCCAGTGACATACTGAATAATAAACGGCATCAACCTTTGAACGATGATCTAACTACCTATTTTTTACGTGAAATGAAAGATGGAAACATCGTAGTAAGAAAATTATTGATCGGTCATAACAATGGAAGACGTTCAGTCGTTGTCAGCGGATTGCAGAATAACGAGCAGATCATTGTACTTTCCAAACAAGATAATCTTGGAGGTAGTAACAATGATAACGCTAAATAATATCTGCAAAACCTACGGCAATGAGAGTAAACAGCATCTTGTCCTGAAAGATATTTGCTTAACCATAGACCAGAATGATTATGTTGCTATTCTTGGTCGCTCCGGTTCAGGGAAAAGTACCTTATTGAATATAATAGGGCTTTTGGATATCGCCAGTGCGGGAGAATATCTTATTAACGATCTCACGGTAACTCAGCAAAAGATTCATTCATTGGCGCTTTTACGGCGAAAATATTTTGGCTTTGTCTTTCAAAATTATAACCTGCTGGAAAACTACCGTATTGATGAAAATATCTTGATGCCCATGTACTACTTAAAAAGAAACTTCAATTATGACAGAGAACATTTCCGTTACTTAATCGATCGTCTCCAGCTCGACAATTTATTAGATAAATACCCGCGCCATCTATCAGGGGGAGAACAGCAACGCGTTGCTGTCGCTCGCGCTTTGATCAACAATCCAAAGTTTATTATTGCTGATGAACCTACCGGCGCGTTAGATACCACTAATGCGACCAACCTCATGCAGCTTTTTACTGAATTACATCATAATGGATGCGGCATCATTCTAGTAACACATGACCAAGTTGTTGCTGAATATGCCAAACGCCGGCTATATCTGGACAGTGGTTGTTTGGTGGCTCAATGAGCATGAGTAAAATAACCTTAAGATTTAATGCTTATTTAACCGTTATCCTGTTCAACCTCAAAATGGCGGTACGCTCTCTTACCGCTCATAAAACACGAGTCTTCTTAACTCTATTATGCATTGCCATCGGGGTAGCTTCGATTGTGATCATGCAAGCAATTGGTACAGAAACCAAACATCATATTGTTAAGATGGTTTCTTCAATGGGAAGTAATATCATTTCAGTAAAATACAAGGGACAAAAAAACGGCGCTTTCGATTCCCATAATAATTATCTGACGCAAGAGGATATAACGTCACTTTCAGGTAACCCCCATATTAGCCACAGCACTCTATTTTATACTGCGCCAGGAACAATAGTTTCGCCACAAGGCTCTGCTGATGCTCAATTGATTGGCGCTAATGCAAATATCGCGATTATCCGTAATCTGGTGATTGATCGTGGACGTTTTTACACACCACAAGACGATGCTGCCTTGGCAAATGTCGTGGTTTTGGGAGCATCTCTGGCCGAGCGACTCTTTCCACAAAAAGAAACCGCATTTGAGCAGAGCATCAAGATCAACGATATCTCAATGCAAGTTATCGGTATCCTGACACAGAAAGGCGAAGGCATGGATGCAGGCGTCGATGATGCCGCATTTTTGCCAGGCAACAGCTATTTGGTACGGCTGTTCGGCCATACACCTCCTGGCGGTATGGTGTTGAAAGCCAAAGATGCCTCTCATATTGAGCCGGTTAAATACGCTCTTGAACAACGGTTGTCACGGTTTAAACATCAACAAAGCTATGAGGTACGTAATACCACCGAGTTGTTGAAAACGTTGCATGAGACCCAGTCAAAAATTAACCTTTTCCTATTGTCAATATCATCAGTGACCCTCTTCGTTGCAGGTGTCAGTGTCATGAATACCATTCTCATCAGTGTCAGAGAACGTAGAAGAGAGATTGGTATACGACTTGCCGTAGGGGCAAGTTATTCCGATATTTTTTATCAATTTCTTACCGAAGCATTTTTAATTTCACTATTGGGAACACTATTAGGATTGTTATTCTCATTTATCGGTTTCAGAATTTTATTACTATTTGATATTACGGTTGGTTTCTCTTTCTACTCCTTTTTACTCGCTTCCCTCGCAGCCTGCTTTATTACCGTAGTATTTGGTGTATATCCATCACATCGCGCAGCCGCATCAGCGCCAATCGAAGGTATCAGAGAATTGTAACTTGTTTTGTTTCATAAAACTTTTTGGAGACACAATGAAAAATCAGCTTATCTATGAAATTTTACATCGAGAAATCAGAGCGCTTCACCCGGAAGCAAAAATAATACCGGAGGATGAAAATCTTTTTGATATCGGTTTCGATTCGATAAAAATGCTGATGCTGGTTGATCAGCTAAAATGTGCGGGGTATCCAGTCAACTTTGCAGATTTAGCGCGATGGCCGACAATTAACGATTGGGTCAAACTGCTGGCAAAAGATAAATAGCGCTTTCATTATTTCATGATGAATGGTGGATGATCCACGCAGACAGATCCGCAATTACCTGCTCCGGTATCTGACCTGGTTGCAAATAATCCTCTCCACCATCACATCCTGTTGTAGGCAATAAAATATGATTCAATCCAGTGTAGAGTTTGAACTCTGCCTGCCTATTATTTTGCAGTGCAGTTTTCCACATCGTGAAATCAACATTATGCAAAATCTGGAAATCCTGATCTCCCTGGGCAAAAAATAACGGCATTGCAGGCAAGCTGTTTAAGCAGTCAAATGCATGATAATTCTCAATCTGTTTGAGATAACTATCCGGCACTGACAAAAAGCGCTCAAGAGATACTGTATCTTGCTCTTTCCCACTGGGTAATTGGGATAAAATCACCCGGAGTAAATTACGGAAAGGCGCCGCCAACATCGCAATACCCGTAACATTTAAACCCGATTTTTGCTGTAAGTTCTTTGCAATTAATGGGCTGACATATCCGCCGAAACTGTGCCCAACCAGAAATACTGGCACATCGTGAAATTCAACATGTCCCATCAAACCAGTCAGAATATTACAAGCATCATCAACAATTTCCGTATTGAGATCGACAACCTCAGGGTTCATATTTCTCTGCCGGATACGGTAATAACGTTTGTCAAAACGTACACTCGCAATTCCATATTGACTTAATTCATGTGCCAACATACGAAACAGTGGATTAGGCCCAACATCATAATCCATCGAATGCGGACCAGAACCCGCAAGCAATAGTACAAGTGCTTTGGCATCATTATATGGTGATGGCAAACATACCAAACCATCCGGGACATCTCTAAGACCAAACGTCTTTAACGTTTTTTCGATAAAAATACCCTGTTTTGCATACGCATCAGGTATTGGGCATCGAGATAACGTGAGAGAATCAATTTGCCGATCTTTAATCCCAATATAAAGATTGAACTTTCCATTGAGAGTATTTAGCCGTAAATGACAAGCACCTTGCTGCTGATAAATAATATCGATATCTGAGTTACACAAACTGTCTGCCAATACAGTTAAAGCTAAATCATCAGCAGCCATACGCAATGATTCATTCATTAATTCCCTGGCTGCTTCCCATTGCTCATTAAGCAATGTGGTTATTAATATCTGTATTTCACCTTCCAATGTGACAATTAAATTCTTAATAAGCATGTAATTACTCAAATCTGACCATATTTACTTAAAATTCATTTAGCTCTGCTTCATACTAGTACTATCTTAGATTAATAATCGCGATAATAACTATCTAGCTCAGGAGGAACAAATTCCAACTTCAGGGTATTAACTATCTTCTCCTGATTTTCAGCAGAAATAACCAAATTCTTCATGCACCTATCAAAATAAGCTTGATTATTATTCAGCATTTGAATGGCAGAATCGTAAGCTTTATCAACCGTAATACCATATGCAGAGCGCGCTTTATTCCAAGCTTCAACGGGGATACATCCCCATTCGGACTGCATCATGCTGAGATCGATGAGATCTTTACTCTGCGAAGCTTTATCAAGGCCACGATCAGCGTTAGCCAGGAGTTTAGCTGCCAATAGATCTACTTTACCTAGCGTTGGCACACCAAGAATACGGGAGCCAAACGAGAGATCCAGTCGGGATTCACTAACAAATTCAAGCCTAATAGGAACACCATCAACATTGATGCGTCCTCTAACACCATATTGATCTTTTTTAATCTCTCCAATGGTGGGCATAGGTGATGTAAAAAGTGGGGAAAAATCTGTCCCATAAAGGGCTGAACGAAGCTTACTGTAACCTTCACGTGAAGAACACAAAAAATCAATATCGACCGATTCCCTATATTCAGAAAGCATCATAACTATTGCAGTACCCCCTGCAAAATAGCAATTTGCGCCATCAAGAAATCCATGTGATAAAGAACTTAATACTTTCGCAATACGATTATGATGCTCAAGACGAAAATTAGACATTCAAAAAACCATGCCCCTGTTCATGGATGAGTCGTTCAATCAACTGACGCTCTTGAGGTTCAAGCTTATCTTCTTCGACATATTTCCAATTGCGTTCGTAAAACGCAAGCGCATCACGATCAGTTAGCTCCGTATCCTCAGCCAGATACCAGGCACAATTTTTCATTTGTGGATAATCAGCAATTTTCACCATAACAACCTCTCTTTTCATATTTACAATATAGCAGAGTGAACTGCCAACTCAACCATATTGCAAATGCCCACATGTTCATCGCAGTAGCAACCACGAAGTAGTCATGCAGATCTGATTCAAGTTTCATAGTAAAAACAGCCTGTTTACCCATAATCCCTCCTCGTTTGATATAAAAAAGTATATACCATTTCATTATTGAAACCCACTCCTACCAACTTAGCCAGGAGTGGATATCAAGTAGATTATGCTAACTCTCTCCGCTGTTGAACGGTAACAATATGGTCCGCCTTAGCGAGAAGATCAGCATTCTGTGAAACAACAATCCATAAACCTGGCCAGCGCTTAGGTAAAACAGTCCATAAACGACGGGCTGTATCCGTATCTAATGACGAATCGCAGTTATCAACAATATAAACGTCAGCGGGACGACATAGCATCCTGGCCAATGCCAAACGTTGACGCTGGCCGCCAGATAATTGACCGGCACTGCCAGAATTAATGACGGTATCAAGTCCCTCTGGCAATTCATATGAGCCGGGCGTTAAACCTACCGCCTCCAACGCCTGTACCATGACATCATCATCAATATCCTTATCACCCAACGCGAGGTTTTGTCTGACGGTGCCACCAAAAAAACCCGCTTTCTGTCTGGCATATCCGATACGTGGATTCCGCCACCAATTTTCATTTCCCAGAACCTCTCGGTTATTCCACAGTACACTGCCAGAACTGGATTTTTCCAGACCAATCAGATAACGCAAAAAGGTGGTTTTACCCGAACCTATATCACCAACAATGCCAATAACCTGATTAGCTGTTGCTTCAAACGAAACAGGGGGTTGGTTTTTTGAATATGTCAGATGATTAACGCTCAGTTTATGCAGAATTTCACCTTGCTCATATTCTTTGGTCTCTTTTTTATCTACTTTATTTGCCAGAAACTGTCTGATTCGTCCATAACACACATCAGCATTTTTATAATAGGCAACCGACCGACCAAAGAAGAGTATCTGTTCACTGATCCAACCGATATAGGTTAAAAATAGTGCCAGATTCCCTACAGTAAAACTGCCATCAACGATCCGTTTACTGACTATCAGTAAAACAGCCGACGTTCCAAGTATGACAATATTTTTGAACAGCCCAGAAAGAAGGTCAGTAAATACCTGATGTTTGGCTTGAATCGCCCGTCGATTGACAAATTTCCGTGATAGATTCTCAATCTGCCCCTCCATTTTGTTGCCAAGGCGCAGGTCGCGTATCCCCGTTAAGACGTCCGTAATCTTGCCAGCAATATCCCCTTGCGATTGACGTTTACTCTTCTGTAAATTCCCTACCTTGCGTTTAAGTATCGCCCCGACCCAAAGGCCCACAATCATAGGCATAAGAGCAAGTGTGGTTATTATGTCAGTGTTGATAAGCACAACTAATGCGATAATTAAAAGTAATGCGCGGTAAATAAAATCAGAGGTCCAACTCAGAAATTCCGCAATTTCATCACTATCATCACGAATACGGTTCAGAATATCGCCTTGAGAAAAAGTCTGTCTCTGATTACGGGAACAATGGCTCACTCCCCACAAAACCCGCTCTTTCAGGTAAGCACTGACTTTGAAGATTAACGTAAAGTCAAAGGTTAATCCCAGGAACAAAAACAGCGATCGCAAGACCATTGTGGCAATCGCAGAGGCAAGCAACCACCAGACGACAGGGTTAGTTGGCTCATTCATCGCTCTATCAAGTAATTTGCTGATTTGGTAACCAATCAACAGAGGAAAACCATGCATCAGTGTCCACACAAACATGGTAACGAAATAGAGAGGAGCAAACTTTTTTATCAGTTCAGTCAAGGCCGGTAACATTTTAAGTTTAGTTGATACATTGGATATAGTCATACCATGAGCCCATGATTACTCGTTAACATTGCGATTTCTGTTTCAGGGATTCGTTGTTGAATCCGCCCATCATCGATAATGATAATTTCATCAACAACCGAAAGCGTGTGAAGGCGATGTGCAACCATCACGACAGTGCAATTGTGGCTTAACTTTTCAAGCAATTTCAGCCAACTCTTTTCCGTTCGGGGATCAAGTTGAGAAGTTCCTTCATCAATAATCACTAACGAGCAATGCTGTAGCATCACTCTGGCACCCGCTATCATTTGAATTTCTCCTGCTGATAGCATCAGACCATTAGTACCAACCTGTGTATCAAGGCCATCAGGTAATGCCCTAACCCATTCAAGCGCATCTAATTCCTGGAGAACCTCCCAAATTTGATCGTCAGATATTTCATTACTGAAAAGCGTTAAATTTTCCCGTAGCGTTGCAGAAAACAGATGAGTACGTTGACTAAGAACAGCAATCTTTTTTGCAAATTCTTCCGGTTTAATCGTTGAGACATCGACATTGCCAATTGTCACTCTTCCTGAATCAGGTCGCGCAAATCCACACATCAAATTAAGAATGGTACTTTTTCCCGCTCCCGTTCTACCAACGATGCCAATTTTACTCCCCGGAGCGACGTAAAAATTAACACCATGCAAAACCTGCGTTTCTTCTCCGTTATAACTGAAATCAACATTATCGAAATGGATAGAGAGAGGACCATCAGGCAATAAATTATCTAATGATTTATCAGGGGTACCTTCACTTAACATTTTTGCCGAAAGTGACAACGCAGCAAATAATTTCTGTATCAGCTCTATTTCTGATGACATATCCTCCACCGGCTCCCGAAGTTTATCAACGTAGAGATAAACCATCGTTAATGTACCGATGCTTAAGCTATTTTCACCAAGTAATTGAAGCCCAAAACCAAAACCTATACCGAAACAGAGTGCAAAGAAGAGCTGAGTAATTGGCCAAAAAACCCTGCCACCAATATAAGCGCTGCGTTCAAATTTAAGCAACATTGACAGCTTCCTACGAAACGCAACGGCAGGCCAATGTGCCTGCGACAATGGCTGTAAATCATCCATTGCATGTAATGAATCACCGACAAAACCAAAAATCCGGGCTTTTTCATTTCGCGCAATTAGCCAACGACGGACAGAAAGTCTGGTTAACTGAATCAGCACATACGCCACCAGTATGACGACAACCCCTATGGCAATACCCGCCTGAGGCATAACGCTGAATATAATGACCAATGTCCCTAATGTCAGCGCTAAATTAGCAATGGCCTTAAAACCTGCTTTAGAAATCGTTTTTCCTATAATATCAGCATTACCTTCGATATTTTCCAGCAACTCGCCCTGTGATCGTCGTTCTATTTCCAATACAGGTAAAACCGTCATCACATGGTGAAAGAGCTTATATCTAATGATATCAGCAATGCCCCAACCGGCCTTAGTGTTCATGTAACTGGTTACCAGACTACCGATAACACCAATCGACGCAATAAAAACATAAATGATGGCCAACATGATGAGTTGATCAACAGTCGTTCCTGATGTCGCCTTATCAACATAATTCCTGATAATATAAGGACCGCTTAGATCGCACGATAATGTAACGGCTAAGGCCAAAAACGCACATACAACTGTCCCCTTAAATGGTATGGCACTCTGTAGCAATATCCGCCATACAGTTAAATTCTTTGACATCACGCTTTTCATCTTTAGGTTATGGCACCTCATTAAAATTAGCGATGTTATTTGCAACATCTGTATATGCAGCCAACATCAAGGTTATTAATAACAGATCAATCACAACAGCAAGATCTGGTTCACATTCAGCAAAATGCAATTATCGCAAAATACCCGCATTTATCACGATCTGATTGAAATGTTTATAAACGCTATCACAAGAAAATAGCCGAAAAATAAACTTGATACCTTATTCTACGATGTCAATACCTTTATACCCGTTATCTTTCAAGTTGCCTCTTTGTTGGCTGCACTCGCTCACCCCGGTCACATAGTTACCTATGCTCCCGGGGATTCACTCCCTTGCCGTCGCGATGCATCTTGAAATCTATAGGGTATATCAGGTCATTTAATAACCTAATTGTCAGATACATTCTCAATATGAATAATGAACAATAAATAACTTATTCCAAACGATAAATCATAAATAGAGTGAAAAATAGCAATAATTCCAATGAATTATAATGATTTTTACAAATATATAGCGACTATATAAATGAATTCCTATTCAATATTAACGTACCTTAAATTGCCCGTAATTTAAACAATTCATTACTACAACGCAGGGGGCTATTCTATATCAAATTAATTCATATTAACTACTCATATTGTCAGATAATATTTGATCATAAAAGGCCAGCGAAAAAATCACAACCAGAATCACTGGTACCAATAAAAGGGCCTTTCGGCCCAAGTAATCGTTTGCGCAATTAGTCCAAAAGAACACCGATACGGTGCGCGACTTCCTCATACGCTTCAATCAGGCCACCAAGGCTTTGACGGAAGCGATCTTTATCCATTTTGTTCAACGTCTCTTTGTCCCACAAACGGCTACCATCAGGAGAGAATTCATCCCCTAGAACTATCTGCCCTTTGAACAAACCAAATTCCAGTTTAAAGTCAACCAAAATCAAACCCGCATCATCAAACAATTTGCTCAATACTTCATTGGCCTTGTAGCTTAACTTTTTCATTTCAGCCAGATGCTCTTTGCTAACCCAGCCAAAAGTTTCACAATAGGACTCATTCACCATTGGATCGTGCTTAGCATCATTTTTCAGAAACAGATCGAACAGAGGTGGATTCAATACCAGACCTTCCTCAACACCAAGGCGTCTGACCAACGAACCCGCAGCCCGATTACGCACAACACATTCAACCGGCACCATATCCAGCTTTTTAACTAATACCTCAGTGTCCGATAACAGTCGTTCCATTTGCGTCGGAATCCCTGCTTCTGCCAATTTGCTCATAATGAAATGGTTGAATTTATTATTCACCATCCCCTTACGATCAAACTGTTCAATACGCTCGCCATCCAATGCTGATGTATCATTACGGAACTCCAACACTAACAAATCAGGATCATCCGTGGTGTACACCGTTTTTGCCTTTCCACGATACAACTCAGCTTTTTTTTGCATCTTATATACTCCAGAGATATTACTACTGTATAAATACCATAAATAAATAATAAAACAGATTGTCGATAAAATCCTGCCCAAGGGGCTGATTTTTTCTATAGTTATCTGAACAGTCTAAAAAACAGCCAAACATCATGCTAAAAAACTTCCTCTCTTCCCTAATCAGTCTCAAGGCAAGCTGATAACCGTCAAAAAACTTATCCCAAAAGTCCATCCGTAAATAAAGCTAATAAAAAAATTAATCAATTCTGCATTTCTAAATTTCTAAGCAGTTACAAAGCCAAAATATTGTGAATACCTTAGCAGTATGGTAACCAACGGTAGTAAGCGATATTAACTTGAATTTCCTGAGTCTCAGGGAGAAATTACATGAAGGGGACACTTAACACAGCGCCAGGTCAATAAGCTGGCCTGCATACGCAGGCCTATTTTCACTTGATCCCGTGCAAAACATTTTCTGTCTGGAGAGAAAGGGGCGAAAATTGACCCGCTCTCAGTTCTGTCAGTGCATAGAGGAGACGTCCCATCCTACCATTACCATCAGTGAAACCGTGAAAACCGACGACAGCAGCAAAGAGCTGTTTCCCAATCTGGGGATCTTCCTTATCCAATGTCTCTAAATGATGTGCCAGCATTGCTGCACCGCCTACACTGGAAGGAAGGCTCCCACCGCTAATTGCTGGACCACGATAATCACGCTCTATGTTTGGAACCAGTCTATGATGAAGCTCCTTAAGAACTTGGCTATCAGTGAGATCTTTTCCATTATGGGTATACTCCTTGAGTAGCGCGGTGAAGTTACTCCATTCGTTCCCCTTTGAACTGGATGCCTTAAGGATCCAGGCGGCAGCGCGGTCAACATTATCAGTTAGCTTATTTGGGTTATAAGACTCTTCAGGAAGAATTTCTGCATAAATGCCCTGATTAAGATCTTGGCCTCTTATTACTTCTTGATGATGTTGAGCTGCCAGCAAGTGCTTCTCTTCCATCATCAAAACTGGCTCAAGACTGGCAACAGCATTAGCAGCCGAAGGTTGCTTACGCAATTGTTCAAGACTGACAAACTCCTGCTTAGGGGCAACCAATTTGTTGGTCAATTGAGCTGTTGCCTGATGTCCCATCAGATCCTGTAATTTTTTACCGGTTTCTGTATTTTGTAGCGACTCTGACATAGTACGCTGTAGCAAAAGCGTATGTTCAGCCAACATGTCTTCTGTCATTTTATGTGTATCTACTGTTCTTAATTTCTCTAGTACTTGTTCTAGTGTCCGTAAACTGCCATCCTTAAACAACATACGAGCATGGCTAACCGAATCAGTGCTCTGTAGACGCTGCTGTTGCGCCCCTTCGGTAGAAAAGAGGGTTTTAGTCACCTCTTTAGCCACTGAGGCACTACTGCCATGCAAGAAAAATTTACTTACCCCCTCAAAGAAACGGGCAAGTTGATTGCTTTTTGGATGCGTACGCAAAACCTGTTGCAGGTCTGCATTAATATGGTATTCATGGCCAGCAATTTGCAATTTACCTTCGTTACGAACCTGCTCTTGTATTTGTGATGAGGCATGTTGTAATGCGGTAAGATTTTTAAATTCGATCATAAATTATTCTCCTGTCATAAGACGACGGCAAGGTATTTTTCTGTGATAGTGACGATGGAAATGTATTTGCCCAAGTAATAAATTCAGACAATTCATGTTCCAACTTATTGGCCGTTAGATGTAGCAAGGGTAATATTCTATACGCAACGACCCCAAGCTCTTGATGCCAACCAACGCTAGGTAACTGATTATTTAATGGATTAAGTGCTATATTGAGCAAATAACGAAGAGTGTCAGCATCGGCTGAATCTGGAAGTACCATATCTATCTGGCCAATAATGACTAAATATTCTTCCTGGCGACGCAAAATAACAGGCATAGCGTTATCGATGAGTAAGAAGCAATTTCCCTCTTCATCAAAAGAGAGTCCATTCATACCCAATTTGGCTGCCAGTTCGGTCATTAATATATTAGTGAGATAATCATTCATAGTGGAGAAAGGAAACCCAATCATTTTGATGATAGGATTTTAAGCTTTCAGCAATATGATGGCTGTCAGATCTAGTCTATCTTTTGTATATTGGCAACCAATATTAAGCAGTTATAGATATACCTGTTATCTTTCAAGTTGCCTCTTTGTTGACTGCACTCGCTCACCCCGGTCACATCGTTCGCTATGCTCCTGGGGATTCGCTCCCTTGCCGTCGCGATGCATCTTAAAATCCATAGGGTATAACAGCTTTACCATAGATAAATGCAAAATTGACAATCGAATCAATTCCATAGACTAGATAATATTTAGGCGCCAACTTTTCAGAGGTATCCTTTCGTGGAGAAATTGCGCTGGGGGGCTTCTTAATCGCGCGTCAAACTCGTTTTTTATATAAATTTATAATCAAATCAAAGCGCTCACCAAACGGCCAGCGCTTTGTCAATAATCTGAAGGGCTTTTCACCCCCTTTATTAGACCTATAATCCTGTGGTCTGGCTGAAAGCAGCCTTCAACGCTGCAACCAATTCATCATTTTGTGATTGGGTCAACGGCTTACCTTTATCACTAATAAACTGTAAGCTGCTCCGGTTATTCAAATCACCAACCTGTAATTTGTAATCACCTTCACTAATGGATGGTTCATTAACACCCATTGATTTCCAACTAGATGAACTGAGGCTTTTATAAGTTACAGTAATAGAACCCGTTGAACGGCTGCGGCTACCCACTTTCATACCTACTTTTTCCAGTGCTGCCGGTAATCTATCCCAAACAATATTATATGGTGCCCGAACAATCATCTGAGGTAATCCAGATGTATCACCACCACTCTGTACGTCCAATGAACCTAGATTACGCGCCACAGAGTCATCGCTAATACGTTCACGCTGCTGGTTTACACCCTCAATTAATTCATTGAGCATCAGTGCGTTATAACGTTGGATTTCAAGAGGATCAGTTATCTGATGATCACCTTGTCTCAGCCCTTCATTAGTCACGGATAATTCAATCTGATAGCTCTGGCGTGCAACACTAATACGATGACGAGTCTGATATGGAACATTTTCATCTGCTCGCGGCCAATCGATCCAATCGGTTGTCAATGTCTGGCTAGCATCATCACGTTGGCTAACTTGGAAACCTTTTTTCAATAGCACATTGTTAATCTGTGACCACAGATGACTATTCTCAGGAGTGCTTTCAAGTAGCAACTTACTGCTCTTTACACTGTTTTCAGTACGGGAACCACTCAATAGGGCTAGTGCCTGAGATGGCGGGCGAATATCAAGCGCTTTCCCAACCTGCCCTTTAGAGGCTATTGCTGGAATATCATATTCACCATTCTGCAATGGCAATACCATACCCGCAGGAACTTTCAACGCCTTCCGGGGAGGTGTTTCAAGATATGTCTCATCATCATTGACTTGGCGCTTATAGCTCTGGTCGCTGGAACAAGCTGCCAATAACATGACAAGTGACATACCAGCAACCTTCATCACCTTCGATTTTTGCAACAATATTGCCATTAAAATTCCCTAAATTTTACAATAATCCGGCCATTTTCAAGGCTTTTTCAACTGAGACTTTTCCTGCATCCGTCAATGGCGTCATCGGCAGACGCACGGTGTCATCAGCAATCAAACCCAATTTGTGACATCCCCATTTAACTGGAATCGGGTTAGGTTCAACAAATAGCTGACGGTGTAAATCCATCAGACGGTTATTTAACTTACGCGCCTCTGCAAACTGGCCGTTTAATGCCAATTCACAAAACTTAGCAACATCAGGCGCTGCAATGTTTGCAGTAACAGAAATAACCCCTTTGCCACCAAGCTGAATAAAATCCAACCCACTTGTATCATCACCACTCAATAAGATGAAACTATCATCATTAACCAATTCTTGGATTTGACTAACGCGATTTAAGTTCCCTGTAGCTTCTTTAATTGCGACAATATTTTTAATCTTCGCCAAACGCGCTACAGTTGATGGCAGCAGATCACACCCGGTACGAGAAGGCACATTATACAAAATTTGTGGTAAATCCGTATTTTCAGCAATCGTTTTAAAATGCTGATATAAACCTTCCTGCGACGGCTTATTATAATAAGGCGTTACCGTTAGGCAACCAACAACGCCACTGTTTTCAAAACGTTTCGTTAGGGATATTGCCTCAGCAGTCGCATTTGCACCTGTTCCGGCAATAACCGGAATACGCCCATCAGCCAATTCTACGGTTGTCAAAACAACATCACCGTGTTCATCATGACTCAATGTAGCAGATTCTCCGGTTGTCCCTACCGAGACTATCGCTGATGTCCCACTAGCAACATGGTAATCGATTAACTTTTTCAAACTGGCCTTATCAACCTGACCACTCGCATCCATTGGTGTTACCAGCGCAACAATGCTACCTGTAAATTCAAATCTCCCGCTAGACATTACATAACCCCCTATACAAACAAGAACTCCATGGTACTTTTTAGTCATTCAGAAGGAAACTATTTAACACAGGATTTCAATGAATTTTGTTAATACCAGATAACCTCTGTTAAAAAGAAGTGATAACCAAAGTAATTTATTGAAATTCAATGATAGAGAATGGGAATACAATAGAGCAACTTTGATGCAATTGACCTTGGCAGCATAGCCTTTTTATGTTTACCTTAACGAAACCACAGCAGAGAAGGAAAAGTGACTTTGCCACAATCAGAACAACATTTTCTCGTTATAACCGCTTTAGGCGCTGACCGTTCTGGTATCGTCAACACCATTACTCGTCTTGTGAGTGAGTGTGGTTGTAACATTGAAGACAGCCGATTAGCCATGTTTGGCGAGGAATTCACCTTCATTATGCTACTTTCCGGTAGTTGGAACGCTATCACAATGATTGAATCCTCACTGCCACAGAAAGGGGCCGAGCTCGATCTTCTTATTGTAATGAAACGCACAAAGTGCGATACCCACACAACATTTCCTTCCACGGTTTCCGTTAAGGTTGATGTTGATGATTCATCCGGTATTGTTGAGCAGTTTACCAATCTGTTTACTACACAGGATTTTAATATTGCTGAACTGGTATCAAAAACACATCCACCAGAAGGCGATATCCCTGCTCGGTTGCAGATCCAGATTACCGCCCACAGCCTAGAGGATGACGGCATAATTATTAAGCAGGCGTTTAATAAGTTATGTACAGATCTAAATGCACAAGGCAGTATTAGTATTCTTGAACCACTTTAGTTGAAAGATTAAACGGAGAATACGGGATGAACCCATTGAAAGCCGGTGATAAGGCCCCTCAGTTCAGCCTTCCTGACCAAGATGGAGAAACAATCAATTTATCTGATTTCGAAGGCCAGCGTGTTTTAGTCTATTTTTACCCTAAAGCAATGACTCCTGGTTGTACTGTACAAGCCTGTGGTCTGCGCGATGAAATGGATACATTAAAGGAATCAGGTGTTGAAGTGCTAGGCATTAGCACAGATAACCCAAGTAAATTGTCACGCTTTGTGGAGAAAGAAATGCTGAACTTCACATTGTTGTCCGACGAGGATCACCAAGTTGCTGAACAGTTTGGTGTCTGGGGCAAGAAACAATTTATGGGAAAAACCTACGATGGTATCCACCGTATCAGTTTCCTGATTGATACCAACGGTAATATCGAGTACGTTTTTGATAAATTTAAGACCAGTGATCACCACCAAATCGTGGTGGATTATCTGAAACTGCACCCTTAAATAGAAAATGACTCAAAATTTAATCACGCTCATTTAACAGCTCAAGATGCCAGGGGCAAGTACGGGAGGGATATCACCAACCCGTGCTTCCTCTAATAACGGGTACCCGCATCATTAAAAATAAATTTACTCTTTTATTTCATCGTCTTCTATTATAACTATATCTTCCGGCCAGGCCTGGATCACCGCTTTAATCAGCGTCGCCAGCGGAATAGCAAAAAATACGCCCCAAAATCCCCACAAACCACCAAAAGTAATCACAGAAAGAATGATTACCAACGGGTGCAAGTTTACGGCTTCAGAGAATAAAATCGGCACCAGCAAGTTACCATCCAGCCCCTGAACAACCAAATAGGCAATAATCAAAGTCCAGAAATCTGTTCCGACTCCCCATTGAAATAGCGCAACCAGTACAACAGGAATCGTGACAATCAACGCACCCACATAAGGAATTAACACTGACAGCCCAACCAAAACAGAAAGCAGCAATGAATAATCCAATCCAAGAAATGCAAACACCGCGTAGGTACAAATACCGACGATCACCATCTCGGTGACTTTACCCCGAATATAGTTAGTGATTTGCTGGTTCATCTCGCGCCATACCTGCCCGGCCAAAATGCGGTTACGTGGCAGGACCCGTTGCAATGCTTGCAACATCTGGTTTTTATCTTTTAGCAAGAAGAAGGCCATCAGTGGCACAAGAATCAGATAGATAGCCAGCGTTAACAAACCAATCAGTGAAGCCACCGAAAATTTCACTACAGACTCTCCAGCAGTTGAAATCTTACTGCGCAAATTTTCGGCCATCATATCAATGATGCCAGCATCAACCAAAGCCGGATAACGGGCTGGTAATGTCTGGGCATATTCATTAAACCGATTAAGCATATTGGGTATATCTGACAACAGATTAATTCCCTGCTGCCATACAGTTGGCGCCACAATCAAGATGACCAACAAACTAATACTGGAAAAAATAATCAGCACAATACAAACAGCCACTGTGCGCGAACATCCCAGTCTTTCAAGTTTAGCCGTTGGCCATTCCAACAAATAGGCAAGAACAATCGCCACCAGCAAAGGTGTCAAAATGCCATGTAAGAAATAAATAATGCAAAACCCTGCCAACAAGATAACAAATAACGCAATAACTTGCGGATCAGTAAACCGACGGCGATACCACTGTATAATCATATCCAGCATTGACCAGGCTCCTTGATAGCAATATTCATATTTCTATTTTTCTTAAAAATTGATTAATTTTTAAGGTACCCTTGTTTATCATACACGCATTATCTAAAACGATGGTCAAATGAGAGCATTTTTGTTTTATGAAAATAATGTCTAATCAATCTCTGACAGCAATATTAATCAGTACATTATTGCTAACAAGCTCCCCTGTTCTCAGCGCCTCCATTGAAGATTCATTGCCGGATATCGGTACCACGGCAGGTTCAATCCTGAGCATCAATCAGGAACTGGCAATGGGCGATTTCTACGCTCGCCAAATGCGTGACAACGCTCCGCTGATTTATGACCCATTATTGACACAATACATTAATGCCCTTGGACAAAGGCTAGTGGCTCATGCAGACTCAGTTAAAACGCCTTTCCATTTCTATCTGATTGATAACCCGAATATCAACGCTTATGCTTTCTTTGGCGGTAATGTAGTACTCCATGCTGCACTTTTTCGTTATAGTCGTAATGAAAGCGAGCTTGCCTCCGTAATGGCTCACGAAATTTCCCACGTTACTCAACGCCACCTAGCGCGAATGATGGAAGATCAGCAACGTACAGCACCGCTAGCCTGGGCAGGTACGTTGGGTTCTATTCTTTTGCTAATGGCTAGCCCACAAGCAGGGATGGCAGCCCTCAGCGGCACTATTGCCGGTATACAACAAGGTATGATCAGTTTTACTCAATCCAATGAACAAGAAGCTGATCGTATTGGCATGCAGACATTACGTAAAGCTGGCTTTGATCCTCAAGGTATGCCAGATTTTATGCAAATCATGGTAGATCAAACCCGTTACAGTTCTAAGCCACCAGAAATGCTACTCACCCACCCGTTACCTGACAGCCGCCTTGCTGATGCACGTAACCGCGCTAATCAATACCCGGCCCAGAACATTCCACAATCTCAAGATTTTCTGTTCGCCAGAGTTCGTGTTATGGGCATGTACACCACCGAGCAACGCGACTATCTTGAGCAAATTTTAGAAAATTATCGGAGAGGCACAGCTAAAGAGCAACTTGCCGCCGCTTATGGCCGAGCAATCTTGCTTTCTCAAGATAAAAAATACACTGAGGCACGGGCTATTCTAGAACCACTGTTAGCAAAACAACCGGATAATGTCTGGTACATTGACACAATGACTGATATCGACATTGAACAGAACCGAATTGCTCAGGCTATCACCCGGTTACAGAACGCTTTGCAGAAACAAAAGGACAATTTGGTATTGCAAATCAATCTCGCTAATGCACTTATTCACGCAAAACAATATCAACAGGCTTTAAAACTGCTCCATCGCTATACATTCAATAATCCAGATGATCCCAACGGTTGGCGCCTGATAGCCGAAGCTGCCGCCAAACAAGGAAAACGCCATGAAGAATTATCAGCGCATGCTGAAGAAATGGCACTTCGCGGTCAGTTTGGCAATGCCATCAAATACCTCAGTAGTGCCAGCGCACTGGTAAAATTAGGTAGTTACGATCAAGCACGTTATGATGCTCGTATCGATCAATTACGCCAGCTACAACAGCGTTACAGTCAATACAAACGTTAAGGAATTCTCATGCAACAGGTGACAATTTATCATAATCCCCGCTGCTCAAAAAGCCGTGAAACTTTGGCACTTATTGAAGAACGAGGAATTAAGCCACAGATTATTCTTTATCTGGAGGTTCCTCTCACTGTAGAGCAATTATCCGTTCTGCTAGAACAGCTTGGTTTTCATGATGCACGCCAATTGATGAGAACAAAAGAAGATCTATACAAGGAGTTGAATTTGGCTGATGAAAAACTTACTCAGCATGATTTACTGAAAACGATAATTGCCAACCCTAAACTGATTGAACGCCCAATCGTGGTTTGCGGTGATAAAGCCAGACTTGGGCGCCCACCGGAAAAAGTAAAAGAAATTCTTAATTGATTAAGAATAGATATGATGATGGTGACATCACCATCATCTTTAAAGGTGCAAAATATCCTTCACAAATGGAATCGTCAGCTTGCGCTGGGCCACTATCGAAGCGTGATCTAACTGATTCAATGCCATAAACAGAGTCCGCATTTCTCTGTCTAATCTTTTCAATAAAAAGCGCCCTACATCTTCTGGCAATTCAAAGCCGCGTAACTTCGCTCGCAATTGCAAGGCTTGTAATTTCTCATCATCAGAAAGCGGTTGTAATTTATAAATTTGCCCCCAATCCAGACGAGAAGCCAAATCAGGTAACTTAAGATTAATCTGGCGAGGTGGGCGATCGCCGCTAATAAGCAAACATGTGCGACCGATCTCCAGGATGCGATTATAAAGATTGAAAATTGCCATTTCCCACTCTTCATCACCAGCAATACTCTCAATATTATCAATACAAACCAGTGATAAGTGTTCCATGCCATCAAGCACCTCAGGGATAAAATAGGCACGTTTATCCAGCGGAACATAGCCCACAGCTTCATCTTTCAGGGACAACTCAGCACAGGCGGCATGCAACAAATGACTTCGGCCCCCACTGTCACGGGACCAGAAATAAATATAGCTGCCATGCGGCTGATTAATGGCCAATTTGATTGCAGCTAACAGGGTGGCATTTTCCCCCGGAAAGAAACTGGCAAAAGTTTCATCATCGGGAAGATACAAAGGTAACGAAAGCTGCGATGGTGTGTTCAGAAGCACCTCAAACAGAGCTGGTAATAAACGCCAACAAGTTTATCACAGAAAATAGTTGTAAATGAACTGTATAGGTAAAGAATAAAAAAACTATTTTTAGGATTCAATAAGTTAAATCCATTTCAGCCCCAGAAGCGCATAATATTTCGTCATAACACAGAACGGCCCGCAACCACTTGTAAAATAATAGCTTAATCGAACGACTTAAAAACTACCCTAATGATGAAAATCAGCGGATATTTATGTAATATTTTTAGGCACCAGAACTAACTCCATCTCATCGGCAAGGTCTTTAAGTTTTTCGTTAACTTCTTTAGAAGTAGCTGCTGGCTCAGATTCAATAGACACACTCAAATCGCCTTCTTTTACTCGATCCCCAAAAATTATTATCGCTTTGCCACCGTGCTGCTTAGAAGACCATCGAATTGCTTGAGCATCAGGATTATCATGATAAATTTGGGCTGCCCATCTCCGAGTAATATGATAATCCGATGCTTCTGATTCTACTAGCTGGCACTGAATAATTCCCCACTTCTTCAGTATTCGTGGATTGATATCCACATACTTGATATCTTTTCTCGGAATAATTTGGCTACGCACTAAGTCATCTAGTTTACCAAGATAAACAGGTATACCGGAGCAATTCAATGGAATATCATGTAAAATCGTCTCCATAATAGCTACCCCTATGTTTTCACCACCATAGATTGTCGGAATGAAAATTCCATTATTTTTGAACGGGCTAAAACGAGCATTGCCAATGCCAGGATTAAATTCAATCCCTTTAAACTTAATTCTATGAATACGTTCATAGGTGTACCAGCTTTCCACTTTTGAACCTTAACTCCTGTATTCTCTGGAGGAAATGGTATATTTTCTTGAAGCTCCTTTTCATCATCAACCATGACGTGGCCCTTCAACTTCTTCTTTGGCTGCCATATAAACATCATCAAGTTGAGTTAATAAAAGATCCTTTGGCTTTTTATTACTGAGCCAACTATTTGGTGTACCAAACCAAATAGCTATTGACCAGGGCGTTTTGTTCTTAAACAGCTCAATAACGTTTTTTATCACAGGTAACGGCTGGCCGCCTTCGTCTAGAGCATACAACGGGAATAGATCTTTACCATTAATGGGCAATGCGAATATTTTTTTCGACTTTTTCAACCGATTTGCCGCAGCGCTGGAATTAATCGATTTAGATCCGGTTAATCTGCTAAGTTCACTTGCAGTTAGCCACTTTGAATCAGTAAGGATCTGATTTTTTAATTTTTCGAGGCGTGCTTCATTACGGTAAGCAAATTCACTTTCAGATGGTTCAGTCACCAAAGGCAAATGTTTGTGCTTATTGAATGTAGTGACAGCAGTTACCGCGCTAGCTATTGCAAGCTTAATATCATAATAATCAATTGATCTTGGCAATTTCACGACAACATATTGATCTGCCTCATCAACGGGAATATCAGACAAATTGATATGCTTAGCAACATCCTTATTGTTTGACAACTCAATGGTATCCATTGAAAGGAAGTTAAAGCTGACATGCTTCGACTTAGTTTGGGATTTAGTAATCATACTGCCTCCATATTGTATCTACTTGAGTTCGTATTTTGCATATATTAGTTATATGGATGATATGGCGTATTTATGAAAAAGGCAAAGATTAACGATCCATAGCCGATAACCATACAAGGTATAAACAAGCACTCACCCTCATTCCATAAGTGAGAAATCTCGCTGCAACGTCCTACATAACTTGACATTTTCACACTATGTACAATCCAAACGAAGATCACATTCTATCGCTATTCCTTAAACTATTCTTGATTAATATGCGAACAAAATCGCAACATATTTAACATAAGTTGCTAGTCTTAATAAAAAGTGAAAGCTCTCATCAACCACTTATCCCATAAGAAACGATATAACAAACTGGAGATTGAACAATGAAAAAAATCCTATTGTGTTGTGCTGCCGGTATGTCCACCAGCATGCTGGTACAACGCATGCAGGCAGAAGTGATAAAACGGGCATTGGACATCGAGATCAAGGCTGTTCCCACGGTTGAATTAGAACACATGATAGCCGACGCTGACGTTGTTTTACTCGGCCCACAGGTGAGGTATCAATTGGCCCATTTTTCCGCTATCGCCAAACCACTTGGTAAACCAATAGACGTTATTGACATGATGGATTATGGCACTCTTCGTGGTGATAAGGTTCTCGATAAGGCATTAAGCCTGTTGGAATAAGCAATTTCATCATCACGCGGAGTACCCTCATGAGTCTCTATACCTCTTTTATGCGTGTTTTAGAAAACCACATTATCCCGTTTGCCGGGCGAATCGGTAACCAGCGGCATATTACAGCAATGCGTGACGGCTTTATCTCAGCCATGCCATTTTTGATCATCGGCAGCATAATGTTAATTGTGGCAAACCCACCCTTCGATTTACAGACTGCATCCTCATTCGGCCAAGCTTGGTTGTCCTTTGCCAAAACTCACTGGGACACCATCACAATGCCTTACTTTATGACGATGGGATTAATGAGTGTCTTTGTTTCGGTCGGTACCGCCTACAGTTTAGCTAAATCCTACGGTCTGGACGGGTTAACTTCGGCTTTACTGTCACTAATGGCGTTTTTGCTAGCAGCAGCACCACAAATAGAAAACAAAATAGCACTCGATTTCCTCGGTGGCGCAGGTGTATTTACCGCATTAATTTGCGCTATCTGGTCAGTTGAACTAACGCGTTTACTAAAAAAATATAACATTACCATCAGAATGCCAACACAAGTGCCACCAGCAATCGCCCGTTCTTTTGAACTTCTGTACCCAGTCATAGGTATCTTGCTGACAGTTTATCCCGCCAGCTTGCTATTACAGAGTGAATTCAATCTACTTATTCCCGCAGCCATAATGCAGATGTTCCACCCACTCATTTCCGTCGGTGATACTCTACCTGCCATTATATTGGCACTACTCATTGCTAACCTACTGTGGTTTGCCGGTATTCATGGCGCTAATATTGTCACTGGCTTGATGGCCCCTATTTTTATGGCAAATATTGCTGCCAATGCAACATTAATGGCTCAAGGTACTGCTACAACACACATTTTTACTGACCCTTACTGGTCGTTTTATATCTGTATTGGTGGCTCTGGTTCTACACTGGTTCTGGCGATTCTTTATCTGCGCAGCCGTTCTATGCATTTGCGTACTATCGGAAAACTGAGCGTGGTTCCGTCCATATTCAATATTAACGAACCACTACTGTTTGGCTCACCGATTGTGATGAATCCAACCTTATTCATTCCATTACTGGTTGTGCCATTGGTCAATGCAGTATTGTCCTACAGCGTCCTGCATCTTGACCTGGTGCATAAAATGGTCGCTATTTCGCCCTGGACTACACCGGCGCCATTCGGCGCAATGATTTCCGCCGCCTGGGATTATCGTGCGGCAGTGCTAGTGATCATACTCACGATAATCGACCTCTTTATCTGGTATCCCTTCTTCAAAATTTTTGAAAAACAGTTGGTCAACGAAGAAGATAAACAGCGAGAAAACACAGCATCCACCGGTGTAGAAACTCAATCCCAACCCTAATTTTCGGAGGATTTACACATGGATTTAGACAAAACTATTGTAGAACTGCTGGTTCATGCCGGAAGCGCACGCAGTCATGCACTAATGGCATTACAACATGCCAGAAACGGTGACTTTCAAACAGCACAAACACTGATGGCAGAATCCCAACAGGCAATCAAAGAAGCACACACGATTCAAACTACCCTCATCGGATTGGATGAAGGCTGCGGTAAATTACCTGTCAATCTCATCACCGTCCATGCGCAAGATCATTTAATGAACGCAATGGTTATTCAAGATCTTGCCAGCGATATGATTGAACTCTATCGTCGAATACCATCGCAAGAGGAAAAGGTATGAAACGAATCAAAATAGCCGTTATTGGTGGCGGTAGCAGCTACACACCTGAATTAGTCGAAGGGCTTATTCAACACCAAAAAAATATTCCACTATCTGAACTGGCATTGGTTGACATTGACGGTGGAAAACAGAAAGTAGAAATTATCGCCGCGCTTACTCGCCGTATGTTAGCTCGTCACGGCATGGAACACGTTATTGTCAGCGTCCATTTCACACCAGATAACGCCATTCGCGGTGCCAATTTTATTTTAACTCAACTGCGTGTCGGCCAGCTTCCGGCTCGCGCTGCGGACGAGCGTCTGGGGCTAAAATATGGCTTGATCGGTCAGGAAACTACCGGCGTAGGCGGCTTTGCCAAAGCATTACGTACCATCCCCGTTTTGCTGGATATTGCCCATAAAGTTGAAAAACTTGCACCAGACGCATGGATTATTAACTTCACCAATCCAGCCGGGATCGTTACCGAAGCGATTTCCCGCTATAGCAAAGCAAAAATTATCGGCCTATGTAATGTCCCGGTCACAATGCACCACATGATAGCTAATATGCTACAACGCCCTTATCAGGATGTGCAGTTACGCTTTGCCGGGCTGAATCATATGGTCTGGGTACATCAAGTACTGGTTGCAGGTCAGGATAAAACTCAACAGGTACTTGATATGCTATGCAATGGCGCAGTCTTAACCATGAATAATATTCAAGAGGCGCCCTGGCCTCCACCACTGCTCAAGGCTCTAGGCGCAATCCCCTGCCCTTATCACCGCTACTTCTACCAAGCCCGCAATATGTTACAGGAAGAGCGCGAGGCTGCGTTCGAACAAGGCACACGAGCAGAACAGGTCATGAAAGTAGAACAGGAACTATTTGAACTGTATGCTGATCCAGAACTCGATCACAAGCCAGAACAACTCAGTTTCCGCGGTGGTGCATTCTATTCTGAGGTTGCATTGGATCTGATTTGCGCCATTCATAACAATCTCGATAGCCAATTGGTAGTCAATACCACAAATCACGGTGCTATTCGAGGTTTACCGGACGATGCTGTCATTGAAACCAACTGTATTATTAATGCAGAAGGCGCCCACCCGCTGACGTTCGGCCGCCTACCTGACAGTATGTATGCTCTGACACAACAGATAAAAACCTATGAACGCTTAACGATCAAAGCAGCGATTCATGGTGATCGCAATGCTGCACTATTGGCACTGATCACCAACCCACTGGTTGCCGATATAGACATTGCTTCACCACTATTGGATGACGTATTAACAATAAACCGTGATTATCTACCGCAATTTCAATGAATAAGCGGTACCTGATTAGTTAATTTGAAATCAGAACAAGCATAAAATTAAAGCGATATCTGTTACTTCTGACTAATAGATATCGCTAACTAACTTTGTAACCTCTTTTTTTTGCGGCGCCGCACGCATTTATCTTTCACATTAAGTTTGAATAAGAGATTTTGTATTATACTGCGCTGAAATCAATTGATTGAAGAATATTGAAAATAACAGTTTCAACACATTTAAATTTTGAGAAATTCTATGCCTTTTAAAATAGAAAACCTGGGATATGGCGAAGCCCATATCGCAGATTTTGAGGTATCTGGCGTGGAATATACCTTGATTATAATGGAGATTATTTCAAAGAGAGATTCTTCTGTCGTTTTGCCTGAAAATTACAGCTTCGATATAAATAATTTTTTTGAAGTTTCATTTGATGCAAAAAACAATTTATACCCTATTGATTTCAAGATGCATCGCGACGGCAAGGGAGTGAATCCCCGGGAGCATAGCAAACTATGTGACCGGGGTGAGCGAGTGCAGCCAACAAAGAGGCAACTTGAAAGATGACGGGTATAAACAATAACACGCTATTTGAGAGGCATCCTACAAATAACCATAATCAGATGATAGAGATTATGTACACAGTTGAAAGGCTGATTAATGAGCACTATAATGCGGTCAGCCCTAGTGGATACATTTTACTAGCTGCGGATAAGCGACTGAACAGGGTCTATAAGCGGTATATTAATCGATTTGTGACACAAAACGGCTTTACCATGATAGATAAGTTAGATCCAAACGGGAGGGGTTATGTCATACATATCGAACAAGCTGAAAAAGAAAAGCTTGAACTCGAAAAAGCGGTAGCTAAAAAAGCTGAACGAATGAGATCTGCTTACAGCGCCCTAAAAAAATCCGAAAGAGAGGGTACTATTCAGTATCTCAATGGAAAACGAAACTGGTACGTAGTCCGATAAACTTTAAAGGGAGCTTTTCGCTCCTTTTTTACTCCACAATAAACAAATCTGATACCCTAGATAATGACTTCCTTTTGTATCTACTTAGTAGATACTCATACGGTTATAATGTTACTTACTAGACATGAAGAGACATTTATGGAGGCATAGATATGCGCACTCAAGCAGTTTTGCAAAAATGGGGAAACAGTATTGCTCTGCGATTATCGGGAAATCTGAAAAAGATACCTAATTTTGAAGCAGGTGATATCGTAAACATTAATATCAGTGAAGAAGGATTAATTATTCAAAAAGCCGTCAAGAAACGATTAACCGAGTCTGATTTATTAAATGGCTTATCCGCTTATACTGCGCATGCTGATGAACTGGCAGCTCCGAATCACAAGGAACTCAATTACTGATGTTTGTTCTTAAACGTGGAGATATTTGCTGGCTTGATTTCGAACCAACAAAAGGCAAAGAAATTGGCAAATATCGCCCAACACTCATATTATCGCATGAAACCTATAACCGACTAACTGGATTAGTTATCTGTTGTCCTATTAGCACCAGTATAAGAGGAGCACCTACAGAAGTACCTGTCACTAATCTGGAACAACCTTGCATAGTAGCAACAACTTTGATCCAAACTCTAGATTGGCGGCAATGCAAAGTGAAATTCATCACTGAGTCAGAACCTGGACTTCACGATGAAGTTCTGCTAAAACTCATTCTTCTCATTGGTGGCGAACATTTGCTTTCCTGCCTCTCTTACGAATAAAATAATGACCATCATCCCCACCTTTTCATAATGAAAACTACTCAAAGCGGGCAAATCAGCCCAAGTTTATTGCCCTATTATTTACCGTGCTTAACAGATTCAACGGAAGATTCAATATATCGTTCTTCGGGACGGAAAACCGTGACCAGACGGAAAATCAAACTCATACTGATACCTACGATCGTTGCCAGCGCCATGCCTTTAAGTTCAGCAACACCGATATTAATTTTCGCCCCACTGACGCCGATGATAAGAATCACGGAAGTCAGGATAAGATTTTGTGCTTTGTTGTAATCTACTTTTGAATCAATCAGCACTCGAATACCTGATGCGCCAATAACGCCATAAAGCAACAGCGAGACACCTCCCATGACCGGAACTGGTACGGCCTGAATTGCTGCCGCCAATTTACCGACGCAGGAGAGCAAAATCGCCAGCACCGCGGCACCGCCAATAACCCAGGTGCTGTAAACTTTGGTAATTGCCATGACACCAATATTCTCGCCATAAGTCGTATTTGGCGTTGAACCAAAGAAACCGGAAATCACGGTTGAAAAACCATTTGCAAACATAGAACGGTGCAAACCCGGCTCTTTTAGCAAATCTTTCTTCACAATATTCGCCGTCACAACTAAATGACCAACATGTTCAGCTATGACAACCAGCGCCGCAGGCAAGATAGTCATAATAGCGAACCATTCAAAACGTGGTGTATAAAAAGTTGGCAATGCAAACCACGGCGCTTCACGTACCGGCGTCAGATCAACTACGCCCATTAGGAACGCCAACGCATAACCTACCAACACGCCAATGAGAATCGGGATGATAGCCAAGAATCCACGGAACATAACTGAACCAAGAACGGTTACCGCCAGTGTTACCAGAGAAATGGTCAATGTTGTTGAATCAACATCGGCACTTTCCGCCGGACGCAAACCCGCCATATCAGCCGCAACACCGGCAAGTTCCAGACCGATAACAGCAACAATCGCCCCCATTGCCGCAGGTGGAAACAGCGCATTAATCCAACTTCGCCCTGCCACCTTAACCATCAGTGAAACCAGACAAAACAACACGCCACATATAATAAAACCACCCAAGGCTAATTCATATCCCAGAGGCAACAACAATAAGACCGGTGAAATAAAAGCAAAGCTCGATCCCAAATACGCCGGAACCTTTCCTTTGCAAATCACCAGATACAACAATGTACCGATACCATTAAATAGCAGAACTGTCGCCGGGTTGATTTTAAACAAAATCGGCACCAATACCGTCGCACCAAACATAGCAAAAAGATGTTGGAAGCTGAGTGGAATGGTCTGTAAAAAAGGAGGCCGCTCATCTACTCCAATAGTGCGACGGGTCATCTTATTTATCCTCTTAATATTATCGCGTCAGAACCAAAAAAAGCCGACTCAAAAGTCGGCTAACTTATTATTTCGTACCAAATATTTTATCGCCTGCATCCCCCAAGCCAGGCACAATGTATCCCTGTTCATTGAGTCTCTCATCAATAGAAGCTGTATACAGTTCCACATCAGGATGGGCTTTTTCCAGCGCGGCAATACCTTCAGGAGCAGCCACCAAAACTAGCACTTTAATCGACTGGCAGCCTGCTTTTTTCAGTAAATCGATAGTTGCAATCATGGAACCACCGGTTGCCAACATGGGGTCAACCAACAGCGCCATACGTTCATCAATATTGGAAGCCAATTTCTGAAAATAAGGGACAGGTTCTAAGGTTTCTTCATTACGATAAACCCCTACGACGCTGATCCGGGCACTGGGAACATTCTCCAATACACCATCCATCATCCCCAATCCCGCACGCAAAATAGGTACGACAGTTATTTTTTTACCTTTAATCTGCTCAACTACCACCGGACCACACCAGCCATCAATAGTGACTTTTTCTGTTTCTAAATCAGCGGTTGCTTCATAAGTCAGAAGGCTTCCAATTTCTGCGGCCAGTTCACGAAAGCGTTTGGTGCTGATATCATGCGCTCGCATCAGGCCGAGTTTATGTTTAACAAGTGGGTGATTCACCTCAACGATCTTCATGGACCTCTCCTACTGTATGTCATGTCGCCAGCAGACAAAAAAACGGCGAGATTATACCGCCTTTTACCCATAACACCACCACCAATCCGTTGATTTTCATCAAACATAGCCCTAATTACCGAGAACAGAAATCCGAAACAAGAGTCTCGCAAACGTTTGCTTAGACTGTTAGAATTGCTACTATTCTGTCTTAATTTATCAAACGCAACCGCCTTGGGGGCTTCGAGTGACCAACAAAACCTCTCTCAGTTATAAAGATGCCGGTGTCGATATCGACGCCGGTAATGCCTTAGTCAACCGCATTAAAGGTGTTGTAAAACAGACCCGTCGTCCAGAAGTTATGGGCGGTTTAGGTGGGTTTGGCGCTTTATGTGCATTACCACAAAAATACCGCGAGCCAATTCTGGTTTCTGGTACTGATGGTGTCGGCACCAAGTTGCGTCTGGCAATGGATCTCAAACGTCATGACACTATCGGCATTGACTTAGTTGCAATGTGTGTCAATGACCTGGTTGTTCAAGGTGCAGAACCCCTGTTTTTCCTTGATTACTATGCAACCGGGAAACTGGATGTTGATACGGCTGCCAGCGTTATCAGCGGTATCGCAGAAGGCTGTCAATTATCCGGCTGTGCTCTGGTTGGTGGTGAAACCGCAGAAATGCCGGGGATGTACCACGGTGAAGATTATGATGTTGCCGGCTTCTGCGTCGGCGTGGTTGAAAAATCAGAAATCATTGATGGCAGTAAAGTTCAGGCGGGTGATGCCTTGATTGCCCTCGCCGCCAGTGGCCCTCACTCAAACGGCTATTCTCTGATACGCAAAATTCTGGCCGTCAACAACACCGATCCAGAAGCAACAGAGCTTGAAGGTAAATCATTGGCAGATCACCTACTCGCCCCGACAAAAATTTATGTGAAATCCCTTTTATCCTTGATTGAACAGGTTGATATTCACGCTATTGCTCATCTAACCGGTGGCGGTTTCTGGGAAAATATTCCGCGTGTTCTGCCTGAAAATACCCAAGCACAGATTAACGAATCCAGTTGGCAATGGCCGGCCATATTTAACTGGCTGCAACAGACAGGCAATGTCAGCCGTCATGAAATGTACCGTACATTCAACTGTGGTGTTGGAATGGTGATTGCATTACCACCAACAGCCGTTGAACACGCGATTGAATTACTCACTGCTGCCGGTGAAAAAGCCTGGCAAATCGGCACTATCGCGACACTGAAAGAGGGTGAACAACAGGTTATCATTAAATGAAAAATATCGTTGTACTCATCTCTGGCAGCGGCAGCAATCTCCAGGCGGTGATTGACGCCTGCCAGCAGAACAGAATCAATGGGCAGGTTTGCGCGGTATTGAGTAATACCGCAAATGCTTACGGTCTGTTACGCGCTAAACAGGCAGATATTCCCACCCATGTCATTAGCCCGAAAAACTATGTAGATCGTCAGGCTTATGATGAAGCGCTAAAACACGTGATTGATCAGTATCAACCAGACTTGCTGGTCCTCGCGGGTTATATGCGTATTCTGACGCCAGATTTTGTTCAGCACTATCTTGGCCGGCTGTTAAATATTCATCCTTCTCTGTTACCCAAATATCCTGGTCTGCATACTCACCGCAAAGCGATAGCAAATGGAGATACAGAACACGGCACTTCCGTCCATTTTGTAACAGAAGAGTTGGATGGCGGCCCGGTGATCTTGCAAGCTAAAGTTCCTATTTTTGCCGGAGATCAGGAAAATGAGGTTGTTAAACGGGTTCAGACTCAGGAACACAACATCTATCCATTAGTTATCAACTGGTTTATCGAAGGGCGCCTAAATATGGTTAATGGCAAAGCGTATCTGGATGGAAAGATCCTCCCTCCAGAAGGCTATGCCGCAGAATAATCTATTATTAACGACTAATTACAGTGCTGTGGTAACATATCCAGCACTGCGAACTATTATTAATTATACCCTATGGATTTCAAGATGCATCGCGACGGCAAGGGAGAGAATCCCCGGGAGCATAGGTAACTATGTGACCGGGGTGAGCGAGTGCAGCCAACAAAGAGGCAACTTGAAAGATGACGGGTATATGCTCCTTTTTTATTAAAAACACTGAGGTGTCAAATGTCTGGTGGTTCTCATACTCCACCTGTTAGGTTACGCCCCCTTGAGCGGGAAGATCTGCCTTTTATCCATCAATTAGATAACAATGCTAGCGTCATGCGTTACTGGTTCGAAGAACCTTATGAAGCTTTCGTTGAACTGTGCGATCTCTATGACAAACATATTCACGACCAGAGCGAGCGCCGGTTTATTATCGCAAGTTCTGACGCCAAAGTGGGTTTGGTTGAATTAGTCGAAATCGACTATATCCACCGCCGGTCAGAATTTCAGATTATTATCGATCCCGCCTATCAGGGCCAAGGCCATGCAACCAAAGCGGCAAAACTGGCAATGGAATATGCATTTTCCGTACTTAATCTGTATAAACTCTACCTGATTGTTGATAAAGAGAATGTTAAAGCCATTCACATCTATAATAAACTAGGTTTCTATACTGAGGGCGAATTAATAGACGAATTCTTTATTAATGGCAGTTACCGTACAGCCATTCGCATGTGCGTTTTCCAACATCAATATTTTGCATCTAAGGAAGATGAAAAAATGAGTCAACAGCTACTGAAGATAAGATAGCGACAAACGACGCCCCGTCGTATTCAAAGTTTCAATACTTTTACCTCAACACCTGGAGTAACAATGTCCCAAGACAGGCTCTATACCGAGAAAGAACTGAGTTGGTTATCATTCAACGAACGTGTGCTTCAAGAAGCAGCGGATAAGAGCAATCCATTAATAGAACGGATGCGGTTCCTTGGTATTTACTCCAATAATCTGGATGAATTTTACAAAGTCCGTTTTGCTGATGTGAAACGGCGAATATTAATCAATGAAGAACGAGGATCAGCCACCAGCGCTCGAAATGTGTTGAAAAAAATTCAAGCTAAAGTGGCTAAAACCGATCAAGAATTTGATGTGCTCTATAATGAATTGCTACTAGAAATAGCTCGCAATCAAATTTTTCTCATCAATGAACGACAAATTTCACCAAATCAACAAATCTGGTTACGTCAATATTTTCGTCAACATCTGCGGCCACACATTACGCCAATTCTGATCAATCCAGAAACCAACCTGGTTGAATTTCTAAAAGATGACTACACTTATCTGGCAGTTGAAATTGTTCACGGCCAGAATATTCAATATGCACTATTGGAAATTCCGTCAGATAAGGTGCCACGTTTTGTTAACTTGCCGCCTGAAATGCCACACCGCCGCAAATCAATGATCCTGCTAGACAATATTATGCGTTATTGTCTTGATGAAATTTTCAAAGGCTTTTTCGATTATGATTCACTGAACGCCTATTCAATGAAAATGACCCGTGATTCTGAATATGATTTAGCAACAGAGATGGAATCAAGCTTGCTCGAACTAATGTCATCCACGCTGAAACAACGGCTGACAGCGGAACCAGTAAGATTCGTTTATCAACGAGAAATGCCAGATGAAATGGTGGGGTTACTGCGTAGCAAACTTGGCTTGTCAAACAATGATTCGGTGATTGCCGGCGGACGCTATCACAATTTTAAAGATTTCATTAAATTCCCCAATGAGGGGAAGAGAAACTTACTCAATAAACCTTTACCGAGATTACGGCACACTTGGTTTGATAATTTCCGTAATGGTTTTGATGCGATTCGTGAACAAGATGTGCTGCTCTATTATCCCTACCACACCTTTGAACATGTGCTGGAATTATTACGTCAGGCTTCTTTCGACCCAAGTGTACTTTCCATCAAGATCAATATTTATCGGGTAGCAAAAGACTCCCGCATTATTGATTCCATGATCCATGCTGCCCATAACGGTAAAAAAGTGACCGTCGTGGTTGAATTACAGGCTCGATTTGATGAAGAAGCCAATATTCATTGGGCCAAACGGCTAACCGAAGCGGGTGTACATGTTATTTTCTCAGCACCGGGACTAAAAATTCACGCAAAACTGTTTTTTATTTCCCGTCTGGAAGGTGAAGAAATTGTTCGCTATGCCCATATTGGTACCGGCAATTTTAATGAAAAAACCGCTCGCCTCTACACCGACTACTCCTTGCTGACAGCAAATCCCAAAATTACTAACGAAGTGCGCCGGGTATTCAACTTTATTGAGAATCCCTACCGCCCGGTCAAATTTGAAAATCTGATGGTTTCGCCGCAAAATTCCCGCGCAATGCTCAACCAGCTTATTTCACAGGAAATCGCCAACGCCAGAGCGAATAAGCCCGCAGGTATTACGTTAAAGATTAATAATCTGGTTGATAAAGAGCTGGTGGACCGCCTATATGACGCTTCGGAGGCAGGGGTAAAAATACGCCTACTGATACGTGGTATGTGCTCACTGGTGCCCAACCAGCCAGGATTTAGCGAAAATATTCAGATCACCAGTATCGTTGACCGTTTTCTCGAACACGATCGGGTTTACGTATTCACTAATGACGGAGACGAAAAAGTCTTTCTCTCGTCTGCTGACTGGATGACCCGTAATATCGACTACCGAATTGAAGTTGCGGTTTGCCTACTTGATCCACAATTGAAACAACGGGTACTGGACATTCTCGAATTACAATTCAACGATACGGTAAAAGCCCGTTACGTCGATAAAGAGCTGAGCAATAGTTATGTGCCACGGGGTAATAAGCGGAAAATCCGGGCACAACTCGCTATTTATGACTATATAAAAGCCCTCGAACAACCTGAACCAAGAGCTTAATTTATGCCGCTAACACATGACAAGCCGACGCCCAGGCCAATAGAAATTGCGGCTATTGATCTGGGTTCAAACAGTTTTCATATGATTATTGCCCGAATTGTTAACGACGCATTTCAGATTTTAGGTCGCTTAAAACAACGGGTCCATCTTGCCGACGGTCTTGATAACAACAATCTATTAAGCGAAGAAGCAATAACACGCGGTCTTGCCTGTCTGGCTTTATTTGCTGAACGGTTACAAGGCTTTCCTGCTGATAACGTTTGTCTGGTGGGCACTCACAGCTTACGTGAAGCCAGCAATGCCAAAGAATTTATCAAACGCGCTAAAGACGTTATCCCCTACCCGATTGAAATTATTTCCGGCCATGAAGAAGCTCGTCTGATCTATATGGGGGTAGAACATACACAACCAGAAAAAAACCGTAAACTGGTGATTGATATTGGCGGCGGCTCCACTGAACTGGTAATTGGTGAAAATTTTGAACCATTATTAGTAGAAAGCCGCCGAATGGGATGCATTAGTTTCGCCCACCAATTCTTTCCCGATGACGAAATTAGCGCAGAAAAATTCCGCCGAGCGCGGCTTGAAGCTGCACAAAAATTGGAAAATCTCTCATGGCAGTACCGCATCACTGGCTGGAATTCAGCACTTGGGGCATCCGGGACCATTAAAGCGGTGTATGAAGTACTGGTCGCAATGGGGGAAAAGGACGGATTAATCACCCCTGAACGGCTGGAGATGTTGGTCAAAGAAATACTCAAATTCAAGAAATTAAAAACCTTCGACTTACCCGGACTATCGGATGATCGTAAACACTTCTTTATTCCTGGTTTAGCAATCTTATGCGGTATATTCGATACCCTGCATATAAAAGCATTACAACTCTCAGATGGTGCGCTACGTGAAGGCGTTTTATATGAAATGGAAGGCCGTTTCCGTCATCAAGATATCCGCCAGAGAACCGCAAAAAGCCTGGCTGAACACTATAATATCGACAGAGAACAGGCAAAGCGTGTACTTAATACGACTGAAACACTTTACCAACAGTGGGCAATCCAGAACCCTAAACTAGTGCAACCTCAACTCGAAGCGATTTTACACTGGGCGGCAATGTTACACGAAGTTGGATTAAGTATTAACTTAAGCGGATTACAGCGACACTCTGCCTATATTCTGCAAAACACCAACTTACCCGGCTTTAATCAGGAACAGCAATTACTGCTGGCAACCTTGGTTCGCTGTCATCGTAAGACAATAAAACTGGATGATTTGCCAAGATTCAATTTATTCAAGAAAAAACAGTATCTACCATTAATTCAAATCCTACGTCTGGCAACTTTACTCAATAATCAACGCCAATCCACAACCATTCCTGAATCACTCAGACTGGTTACTGATGATAGCCATTGGGCGCTCTACCTGCCTTACAATTATTTATCAGAAAACACCCTGATGCAGCTTGATCTGGAAAAAGAGCAAGGTTACTGGCATAACGTTACGGGTTGGCAATTAGAAATAGCCGAGGAATCAATATAAAGATACCAAACCATGAAAAAAAAGAAGCGATCTCAGATAATTAAATTGGTTTTACTTATCAGCTTTCTGATTTTATTTGGCCGTTTCATTTACTCATCCATAGCGGCATTAGAACATCATCAACAAAATAAAAAGGTCATAATAGAGAAAGGTGAAAATCATCAAATGAAATAATCAACTTATTGCAGATTATCATTAATCAATATCATTACCTCACTGTTCCCCCGAATTCTTCGGGGAAACAAGCTATTATAAATGTCATAATTTCAAAAGAACGACACCCGCTATTATTATCACAATACCAATCCACTGAATTCGACTTAACCGTTCTCCACGAATAAAAAAGCCTAATAAAGCGGTGATTCCACTTGCCAATGAACTCAGAACAGTAACAACAGCAACATGTCCCGTTGCAGAACCGTAAGCTAATGAAGCAAACCCGATCAGACTAAAGAAACTAATTGAAAAAACCAGAGCAATAATTGAAATCGGCGGTAATGATAAATTTCCTTTTTTTAATAGAGTGAGAAATAAAACAACCACAGCGGTTAAATAGTAAACCCATAATGCATTGATAACACCCAGATCTCTAACAGCAAATTCCCCTTGCAACCAGAAGCCTAAACCAAACATCAGTGAAGACAAAAGTGCAAAGAAAATTGAACCAGATGATTCTCGTTGTCCATCTTTTGATTTCGGTATACTGGTTAGACAAGCCCCAACAACACAAATAAATAGACTAAACAAAACCAAAGCGGTCATTGGTTTCCCATTTATCAGTGACAAAATCGTGGTAACGGCACCATAAAGCGAAACAATCGGCGCGACAATCGAGGCTTTGCCGATTGATAATGCTTTAAGCAGAAACACCATTGCCATTAAATTGCAAACCGAAGCAACAACACAGATGGTCAGTTGAAAAAAGCTTGCATTAACAAACGACATCTCAAAATAAAAAAACAGCAACAACGATAAAACAAAAAAACCAAATAGCTGACTGTAGAATAAAGATTTAGCAACGCCGAATTTTCTTGCGACTTGCCCTGCCAAAAAATCAGTACTTCCCCAACACAATGCTGAAATCAACCCCATCAGAATAGCCATAATGATAATCTCTTATTAATTTGTTTTTAACTGTACGCGGTTAGCAATACGTGTCGCATTTTCCATCGCTTCCTCACAACTATTACCATAAGCCAGAACATAACCGACAATAGAACCAAAGTTTTTATTTTTTGATGAATTTTTACTTTTCGATAAAATAGTAAAAGGCGTTTTTTTAAACCCTGCGGAAATGAAATAAGGGATATCAGCATCTATTCTGATATCATTGACAACCCCCTCACCACGATAAAAAACAAATGCATCAGCGACAAATGGATAAACGATTTCCGACGCTGGTGATATAGAACTTTCGATACCACAAACAAAATCGACTAAGTATTTGACCATATTAATCCCAGAAGTCATGAAGATCTGTTGAGCCGCTCTAGCACCCGCTATGCGCAAATTGATTTCAACTAATACGGGCCCACGAGAGGTATAAACAAATTCTACATTTATTGCACCACCCCGTAATCCCAAAGCGGCTACCCACTCCTTAACAAACTTACAAGCCATTGCAAACTCAAATTCAGACAGTTCAGCAGGATGAGATAAGCCGATCATACACAGGTCATCATCAGGAGAAACGAAAATTCTATTGATACCAAGTAAATGCCATTCATCATGACTATAAATTAATTCTGCCCCATAAAAATTTCCTTGCAGGAACTCTTCTATCAAGAACTCTTCATTAACTTTACCGAGCATTGACATTGTGCCATTAGATGAAATTTCTAAAACCACATGGTGGTAATCATCTTGAGATTTACAAAGTGATACCCCATAAGCCCCTGCATCACGAAGTGGCTTAACCACAAACGGAAAAGGAACCTTAGGATTTTCTGGAATATTATTATAAGAAAAAACCTCGTAAGCAGGTTGCTCATAACCATGTTGTGCTAAGATATCCCTGACATTCTTCTTACTAAATGCATTCCTCAAACCATCTATATCCGGGTGAGGTAAACCGAATTCTAACGCTACTTCAGACGCCACAATCATAAAATCATCATAGCAACCTAAAATTGCAGCAACAGGAATACGGTTATCTTTAATTAAATTAATGATATCTGTACTATTTCTCGTATCAACATAATAAATATTATCAAATAATTCCTTTCTTAAATCATCATATAATCCTTTATTCATTGATTCCATTGAAGTCAATAACACAGGAGAAAATCCCAAATCTCTAATATAATCAATTGCCGAGCATTCAACCGGTCTTGCTTCAATAAAAATAAAAACACGCATATCGACCCCATCGTTAGTTGATATTTATTAATTTATGACGCTTTCTTCATTCCTGAAATCATCTAATTTTACTTAATAATAAAAAGTTTCATTAAAATTAAGACAACCTAATCATCATGTATAGTTCCAACTAAGATGACTTTCAAATAAAAAAACCGCCAGAATACAACCAGATTCAGCTATTTAATACATAACCAATTAAATAATAAAAAGAATTTTTTCATAAAAATAATTTTTTCGCCAAAAATAAAATAGTTATTCATTTTTAAAATAAAAAAACACCCAATTATTCTAATTTAATAATCAACTTTATTTGACATATCAGACTTTATATACTTTTATTAATACTACATTGATTTACGGATATTTTTTAGTTAACGGAATAAATTGTTTAAATTAATTTATTGTTCCCAAATCTTCTTCTTATATATTTTCATTTATAGGAGTATTTATGTCATCTCATGAAATTAGAAAAACAGTATTCAGCCCCTCTCCGTGGGAAAATAAAATGGGATACTCAAGAGGAAAAAGAGTTGGCAATCAGATATTTATTGCAGGATGTGTCGCTTCAGATGGTGATGGAAATGTTATGGGGGAAAATGCTTACGAGCAAACTCTATTTATCATAGAAAAAATTGAGAAATATTTAAAAGAGCTTGATGCAGAACTGACTGACGTTGTCAGCACAGTAACACATTTAACAGATTTCCAACATTTTGATGATTATTGTCGAGCATTTAATGAGAAATTTGGCGATATACGCCCGGTCAATACGACTATTGCCGTTAAATCGATGGTAAAGCCAGAACATTACGTTGAAATTACAACTATTGCTATCGATAGCAAATAGTTAAATTAAAGAATAATACCAATGGTAATTGATCTACCTGGAGGCTTGGCATGAATAAAATTAGCGTGCTCCCCGGCTCCACTCTTAACGGGGAAATAGTCATACCATCATCTAAGCCTCATATCCAAAGAGCGCTACTATTAGCACTATTGAATGAAGAAACAACAACCGTAAATAATATATCGTGGTGTACCGAAACCGAAGATCTCCTTATTGCTTTACAACAATTTGGTCTGCAAATTCTGGACAGAAGTGAAAACCACATCATATTGAAAGGAGCACATCCAATCTATCATTGTAATGGGATCATTAATGCTAATGGTTCTGGCATGTTATTTAGAATCAGTGTCGCTTTAGCGTCACTAACAGAAAAGGAAGTTTATATAAAATGCAATGATTCACTGTTTAACAGAGAAAGTCTGTATGATGAATCATTTTTTTCATACCTGAATGTATTTGCAGAAAAGCGAGAAGAAAATATTGTCATTATTTCCAGAAGAATATATCCATCACAATCGCCATTAAACTTCAATAAGAGTACTCAATTCCTATCATTCTCTCTTCTTGTTTCACCATTTATGAAAGGGAAAAGTATTATCATTAACAACAATGGCGAAACTAAGAATGGATATGTCGATATAACAATTAACATGATGGCGTTATTGGGAAGTCAAATCACTCGAATAGGCAGCACATTTATTTCAACTGAATATCAACCAAGGGATATTACTATTAGCATCCCCTCTGATTTCACATCACTAAGCTACATTGCTTCGTCAATATTAAGTATTAATCGACCAAGCAAAGTCACCATCAGAAGTTATTATTTGGGGAATACCATTAACGAAAGAGTATTATTTGACATATATAAAAAATTTGGTATGAATTTAAAATATAACCCAATTAAGAATCAACTTAATATCAGCCTGGAGGAGGAACATAACACCATTACAGATGAAATCTACTTAAATGAACTTCCTTCCGTTGCTACTAACATTATCGCGGCAGCGATTAATGGCAATGGAAATATTACATTTTCCGGTCTTAATGCTATAAACAATCATAAATGTCAACGCGCATTTATTATCAACGAAAATATACGCATGATGGGCGGGAAAAGTTATTTAATTTTTGATGATACTGGGGCTTTCAACAAAATAAGGATCAACGGTAACGGACCATTAAACGGAGGCGTCGAAATATTCAGTTATTATGATCATCGGATTTGCGCATCCAATATTATTGCATCACTAGGGGCAAGAGAACGAACAACGGTTAATCATATACATAAATTAGATGATGGTTTTCCTGGATTTATCCAATCCTTAAGTTCTCTCGGAGCTAAAATAAGTTAGCTAACAGTATAAAAGCGAGACAAAAATATGAATTATTATGGTAATAATCATCCGCCATTTATCGAAATAAACAAAACAAAATCATTAAATGGCTCAATAACCTTACCTGCCTCCAAAAGTTCTTCAACTCGCGCCATTCTGACTGCATCATTAACGGAAGGTACAAGTAAAATAAATAACATGGCATCAGGGAACAATACAACAGCAATGAAATTAAACTGTTCCCGTTTAGGGGCATCATTTAATAGTGATATTACAAGGACAATCGTAGAAGGCATAGATATCAGAAAAATTGATAAAAAAATCATCTTTAACCCAGGTAATTCTGGCGTTGTATTAAGGCTATTAATGGGAGTAGCCGGTTATTTACCTGATACTGAATTTATTACAGAATACAGTTACTCCCTGGGTACACGATCACAATCAGAAATGGTCAATGCATTAAAATTACTCAATATTCAGTGCACCTCTGTTGGGCCTGATTCACTTTTGCCGATAAGCATGAAATCAGATAGAAACATCGGTAGTTACACTGAAATTTCATGCAGAAAGAGCTCTCAATTCCTGAGTGGACTACTTTACTTAGGTGCCATTAGTGAACGAGACCTGCAAATAAAAGTCATCGATACAATTACCGCACCATCGATGGTTCACACGACAATTAATAATTTGCGCAAAGCGGGCATTAATATCGAATATGATGATAAATTCCGCAATTTCTTTACGACAGGAAAAAATCGATTTATTCCATCAGAATTTAGCGTCGGCGCTGATCCAGCCAGCACGGCGGCAATCCTTGCACTTTGTACCTCACTGAATTCTGATGTCACCCTAAACGGTTTCTTTGAGGAAGAATTAGGTAATGGCGCGGTGGTGGATTATTTAATTAACAGTGGAACGAAAATCAGCTTCATCAGGGATGATTGTCTCAATATTCGATCTGGCGGAATCCTAAAAGCGCAGGATTTCGATGGTTCACTGGCACCAGATGCGGTACCAGCACTTGCTGCATTAGCTGCGTTTGCCGACGGTAAAAGCGTTTTCTATAACATTGAACATATCCGCTATAAAGAATCAGACAGAATTTCTGATTTTCGACGGGAATTAGACAAAATAGGGATTAGATCAGAAGAGAAGCTAGACCAATTAATTATTTATGGCAATCCATATGGATATAAAGGCGGCATTATTGTTGATGGTCATTACGATCATGGATTAATCATGGCACTCACAACAATAGGTTTACATTGTGATGAGCCCCTCATTATCAGTGAGCCATATCATGTTGGTCAGACCTATCCAGAATATTTCGCCGAAATATCCACATTAGGCGCCAATGTGAACGAATTAAAATATTCTGGCCCTATACCAGAAGACGTTTAAATATCATTGATAACTCTTAACCGAAGGAATTCACTATGTGTGGAATTGGTGGTGTTTTTAATACAGAAAATAGGCTTATTGATGATATTGAGAATAAGCTACAGACGATAATGTCAAAAATAGCACATCGGGGCGATCCATCTCGATTTAATGAGAAGATTGTCAGAAATAACTTTTCAATCGCAACCAACAGGCTTGCTATTGTCGAACGCGATTCAGCCTATCAACCCATATCAAATCAGGAACATGATCTTCATCTTGTTCTGAATGGTCAAATTTATAATTACAAATCTCTTCGAAATGAATTAATTAAACAAGGTTATCAATTTAAAAATGGTGGCGATGCAGAAGTTGCCCTAATTGCCTACATTTGCTATGGCAAGTCATTTATTAAAAAATTAGATGGCATGTTTAGTTTTATTCTATTTGATAATAAGAATAATAAATTCTTATTAGGCAGAGATCACGTCGGTATAAAACCTCTCTATTACACCCAAAAAGAGGGTAACTGGTATGTAGCATCAGAAATAAAATCATTGATCGAGTTTAACTCAGAAATTAAACCTGTTGAACCCGGTTCAATTTTCGACGGATTTACTAGTGAGAAATATATTAGCTACGACACAACTATCCCAGCAAGCAGCGATAACTTCGAACAGGCAAAAGAAAAAGTCTATTCACTGTTAGATAATGCCGTCAGAAAGCGAGTTGACACAGACCTACCTGTGTCAATTATGTTTAGCGGCGGCATAGACAGTACCATCGTACTTTATCTTGCAAAAAAATATCACCACGATATTACGGCGATTTCATTTGGATTACCGGGTTCAAAAGACATTGAAATTGCCCAAAGATATTGTTCTGAGAATAATATAAAGCATATTATATATACATTTACTCAGGAAGAATTAATCAATAATATCCAAGATGCTATCTATTATGGTGAATTTTTCGAACAAATCGATGCGATTGATTCAACTATTGCTCACTTTGGCTATTATATTGCTAACCGCCTTGGCTTTAAAATTGCTTTATGTGGAGAAGGTAGTGATGAAATTTTTGCTGGTTACGATTTATTTAAAACATACCCCGACCCCCATCACCTCTCCCTATATCGATTAAATAATCTTTATAGGACTGATTTACAAAGAGTTGATCGGGCAAGCATGAGAAATACTGTTGAAGCAAGAGTTCCCTTTATGGATTCAGCACTAGTGCCTTATGTTTTAAGCTTGGATTTTTCTTACAAACTCAATAATGGGATAGAAAAACATATTTTACGCGAAGCATTCAGAGGAAAAATACCCGAATATATCATTGACAGGCCAAAAATAAGAATGCCAGATGGCAGTGGTGTAAAAAATACTATCGTTGATTACGTTAAAGATATTAAATGCAATCTACCGAGAAGCATGGTTGACAACCTTAATTCTATCGGGTTAACCCATCAAAGTTCATTATATTTCGCTGAAAAATATCTCTCTTTGGGTTATCCACTACCGAAAGAGCGTTTCAAAGAATCTGGCAAAGATTTTTCAGAATCGGGTTACTTTAATTTCATATCGTAATTTAACCATTATATTGATTGCTGCATTGTTTATTCTGTTAATAATGCAGCTATTTGGAAATAAAAAATAGAATTTTTTATTTCCATCACTTGGCATCAAATTGAAACTCAATATCCTTTTTTAAAAAATCATAATCAATAATTTCAACTCTCTTATTCTTTGATACAATTATTCCTTTTTCATTTAAACTCTTAATAGCTCTATTTAATTGCCTGACTGAAACACCTAAAACAGATGCTAAATCTTCCCTTTTCTCTAATACCAACACAGTTCCATTTCTTTTCGAATGATAGTAAAGAAATCGCTTTAACTTATCCTCAACAGTTAAAAACATTCCCGTTCGAAACAAAGAAGACTCAAAAAGCTTATTACTGAGTTGTTTACAAACAAATTGAAGAAATACAGCATCTGTTAATCCAAATATTCTTACCGTCTCTAACGGAATTGATAGCAGTACTGATCGCTCCTGAGCAAAGACAGTATTAATTATGTTATCGCCTTGGGAATGAAAAAGTTCTAAATCTCCAATAAGAAAAAGAGGAGTAGCAAAGGCAAAAACAGAAAATTTTCCATTAATATTATAAAACTCAACCTTTAGTTTACCCTCAACTAAAATATAGAGATGAGTAAAAATTGATGACTGATGTGTAAGATAGCTATTTTTCTTCACTTCAACCACATCTAACTTTGTCATAAACTCTGCTGGAAAAATGCTATCTAGATGATATTTATCAATATAATATTTCAATTTATTCTCTTTATCCCGATACATATCTAATACAGATTTAATATAATTTTTCCAATTATATAAAAAGATAAATAGAATGCAATTTTTCACTACGACAATTTCATTATTTCCTTTTCCAATCGACTTTTCAATTCATTACTAGAAAATGAAGCCTGTAATGCATTCAAATTTGTTTCAATAAAATCACTATATTGCCAACCAAAGTATCGATTAATCTTCAAATATTCTTCACACAAGGTGATATTTGCCACTGTCCGGGCATCCGTATTAATCCCAATATTGACACCAATCTCTTTTAAAAAATTAACTGGATGGTTTTCATAGATATCATAAATATCGCAAATAATATTACACGTCGGGCATATTTCTAAATGTATATTTCTCTCTATAAGGAGACCAATAACATCTCGATCTTCAACACTTCTGACACCATGACCTATACGAGAAATATTTAATTTATTGATAGTCTCGCGCACACTTTCAGCCCCTTTCGCTTCTCCTGCATGCGCAATAACATTTCCACCATTTTCTAACACTATTCTAAACGCATTCAAATGCGCATTAAGTGGATATCTTGCCTCATCGGCAGCAAGATCGAGAGCAACAACACCGTAATTAGAATATTCATTGACAAGATATGCGGTTTTCAAACTTTGATCTTCTGAAAAATGCCGCAATGTACATAATATTAAACCTGCTGCTATACCATATTTGACTGAAGAATTTTTCATTGCCTCCAAAACAATTTCTACAATATCGCGCTCATTTAATCCTAAGAGAAGATGAAGTAAAGGTGCAAATCTAATTTCAGCATAAACTACATTATCGCTTTTTAATTGTATAAAAAGATCTTCTACAGCATCAGCTATTACGTCCCTTTTTTGTAGTAAATCCAGTGAAGGAATGATTTTATTTAAAAAATCACCTAAATCATGACATTTTTCAGGGGCAATATATTTTTCACAAAATGACTTATGGGTAATATCAGGAATAAGCTTTTTAACGAAATGATAACTCAACCCACAATCAAGATGCGTATGTAATTCTACCTTTCTCAGTAAATCAGGATTAAAATTCATCTTTTATTCGCCTATATGACTAAAATTACGATAATAATGTAAATAGTTTATTCTTAAATACCTTACCCTTGATTTTAGTCACCACACTCATATTATGAGGATGATTGAGAAGATCGGTTGAATCAATCACTAAATGCCCATATGAACGTGCGCTTTGATATTCAACATAACCATACACCTCTAATTTATCCTCAATCACTTCATTCGGATATAAAGCAATAGCCATTGTTATAGGATCAGGCAGATCAAATCCTTTTCTATTCGTTCTTCCCGCATTGAATTCAATCAATGTTCTATTACAGCTCACTGCAAACTGACCAAGATCACCTAAAGAATTTAATTTATCCATATCGAATTCATTAATAAAAGCCTCCTCCATACCTAACTCCCATCCACAAAACATAAGAGGCAATCCAGAATTCAATACTATATGTGCTGCTTCAGCATCAGAATAGATATTGAATTCAGCTAATGGCGTAATATTACCTGGCTTCAATCCAGAACCTCCCATAATATAAATCACTTTAACAAATTTATATAAATCCGGCTCTTTTAAGACAGCCATTGCTATATTTGTTAATGGCCCCAAAGCGATTATCTCTATCTCACCAGGAAATTTTTTCACGATATCAACAATTGCATCTACTGCATGTTTATCTTCTACTATTAACGAAGACTCGGGTAAATTCATATTACCCATACCATCTTTTCCATGAATATGATATGAAGCATAGTGCTCTCTAAATAATGGTTTACTCATCCCTTCATATACCGGAGGAATATATGTTCCTGCTTTTTCAATACTAACCAATGCATTTTTCCTGCACTGAGTAACAGCACAATTACCTGAAACAATAGTAATACCTTCAATAAAAACTGAGGGTTCACGGAGCGCCATCAGTAATGCAACTGCATCATCGGAAGCCGTATCTGTATCAATAATGAAATGTCTCATAGCCTATTTCCCTTTATCATATTCCTTACATTAGTCTATAAGTTCCGCCAAAAAAAAGTCACATGACCTTTTTCCAGAATTAAAAAAACAATGTGCACAGAGATAGATAACCAATATGTGCTCTATTTCACAATGTACCACCAATAAACAATTCGCAGAAATATGTGCTAAATAGCCCCAGTCACATAATTTGCTATGCTCCCGGGGATTCACTCCCTTGCCGTCGCGATGCATCTTGAAATCCATTGGGTATAACAGAGGCAGCATCATTTGCATAATTTCTGGAGCCGGCTCGAAAAAACTGACAAAAAACGCCTTAATTTGCCTTAAAAAGCGCTTCCTTGACATATTTTCCACATTTTCTCCATTTTTTAGCCTATCCTCACTGTCTAAACTAATAGCATGTGATTAAACCGATATTTCAGTCGGACATAATCAAGCAATACCTTGGCCTTGCGTTTGAGAGAATGTCGAAGAAATGAATCAAAATAATAAACACCGTACCCTCCTTTTCCGTGCAGCACTGGCCGCTATTGCCATTGCTGCCGCTATATTTTTCTGGTACCAACTTAAAACCCCTCAACAATCTAGCCCATCTGATCAATCCTCTGGTTTAAGACATTCCCCTTTACCCCCTGTACAGGTTGCCACAGCAAAAGAGCAGGCAGTCCCTCGCTTTCTGGCCGGGCTTGGCACCATTCAGGCCGCCAATACTGCCACGGTAACCAGCCGGGTTGAAGGTCAGCTTATCGCTTTGCACTTTCAGGAAGGACAACAAATTAAACAAGGGGATTTACTGGCAGAAATTGATCCACGCCCTTTTCAGGTTCAACTAGCACAAGCCAAAGGCCAGCTTGCTAAAGATGAAGCAATATTGGCGAATGCCCGTCAGGATCTCAATCGCTACCAAAAATTGGCAAACACTCACCTGATTTCCCAACAAGAAATGGATAATCAACGTGCACTTGTCCGCCAACACGAAGCCAGTCTGAAAGTTGATCAAGCAGCAATTGATAGCGCAAAACTTCAACTCACTTACAGCCGTATTACCGCTCCCATTTCCGGTAAAGTGGGCTTGAAGCAGATCGATGTAGGAAATTTTATTTCCAGTGGTAACAGCTCTCCTATCGTGGTTATTACCCAAACCGATCCAGTAGATGTGCTATTTTCACTCCCTGAAAACGATATCAATGCTGTTTTACAAGCTCAGAAAACGAATCATAACGTCGCTGTTAGTGCCTGGGATCGCAATAACCAGCAACAACTTGCCGAAGGAAAACTGTTGAGCATTGATAATCAAATTGATGCCGCTACCGGCACAATTAAGCTGAAAGCCCGTTTTTCCAATCAAGATAGCATCTTATTCCCAAATCAGTTTGTTAATGTCCGTATTAAAGTCGATACACTGGAAAACGCAGTGGTGATCCCAAATGCTGCCCTGCAAATGGGTAATGAAGGGAATTTTGTCTGGATGTTAGGTAAAGAGAATAAAGTCAGCAAACATCTGGTCACGGTCAAATTGCAGGATACAAAACGCGTTGTTATCAGTACCGGCTTAGCAGCAGGTGATAAAGTGGTCACTGATGGTATCGATCGCCTGACAGATGGCGCTAAGGTGGATATTGTCACACCGATGGCAAATATGCCTCAGCCACAAAAACACGATAAAACGGAGAATTCCTGATGCAGGTAAGCTCCCCAATCCCAGGAGGCGGACCATCACGCCTGTTCATCTTGCGACCTGTTGCCACCACGCTGTTTATGGCAGCAATCCTACTGGCAGGTATTATCGGCTATCGCATGTTGCCCGTGTCTGCATTACCAGAAGTGGACTATCCCACCATTCAGGTGGTCACACTCTACCCCGGTGCAAGCCCCGATGTGATGACTTCGGCAGTCACCGCACCACTGGAGCGCCAACTCGGACAGATGTCTGGCCTTAAACAGATGGCATCTCAAAGTTCCGGCGGGGCTTCCGTTATCACATTACAATTCCAGCTAACTTTGCCGTTAGATGTCGCCGAACAGGAAGTGCAGGCGGCTATCAATGCAGCCAGTAATTTATTGCCGAATGACCTGCCTTATCCCCCTATCTACAGCAAAGTTAATCCCGCTGATCCACCGATTCTAATGCTAGCAGTCACCTCCGATGCAATGCCGATGACACAGATTCAGGATATGGTGGAAACCCGTATTGCACAGAAAATTTCACAGGTCAACGGTGTAGGATTGGTGACACTCGCCGGCGGCCAGCGACCAGCCGTCAGAGTGAAGCTAAACGCCCAAGCGGTCGCTGCACAGGGATTGGATAGCGAAACGATCCGCACCGCTATCAACAATGCTAACGTTAACTCCGCCAAAGGTAGCCTTGATGGCCCGACTCGCTCTGTCACGCTTTCGGCCAACGATCAGATGAAGTCAGTAAATGATTACCGCAACTTGATCATTGCCTATAAAAACGGCTCACCAGTACGGTTACAAGATGTCGCAACCATTGAACAAGGCGCTGAAAACACCAAACTAGGTGCATGGTCAAATAACAAACAAGCCATTGTGATTAATGTTCAGCGCCAGCCAGGCGCCAATGTGATTGAAACTACGGATAACATTCGTCAGATGTTGCCGGAACTTATCAGCAGCTTGCCAAAGTTCGTCGATATGAAAATCCTGACCGACCGCACGACAACCATTCGTGCCTCAGTGAAAGATGTTCAGTTTGAGCTGTTACTGGCAATTGCACTGGTTGTTATGGTGATTTATCTGTTTTTACGTAACGGTATCGCAACACTTATCCCCAGTATCGCCGTTCCTCTTTCACTGATCGGTACATTCGCAGTGATGTATTTCTGCGGTTTCTCCGTCAATAATCTGACGCTAATGGCGCTCACCATTGCCACCGGTTTTGTCGTAGACGATGCCATTGTGGTCATTGAAAATATCTCCCGTTATATAGAACAAGGCGAGAAACCGATGACAGCAGCATTAAAAGGTGCGGGTGAAATCGGTTTTACCATTATCTCCCTGACTTTCTCTTTGATTGCGGTACTGATCCCGCTGCTTTTTATGGGCGATATCGTTGGCCGCCTGTTTCGTGAGTTTGCAATTACCTTGGCCGTGGCAATTCTGATTTCAGCTATTGTCTCACTGACATTAACCCCCATGATGTGCGCTCGAATATTGAAACCGGAATCACAGACAAAACACAATCGTTTTGAACAAGCCAGTGAACGCTTTTTTGAACAAATGATTGCCGGTTATGCTGTATGGCTAAAAAGAGCACTGAACCATCCGTGGATCACCTTTAGCATCGCCCTAAGCACATTGGTGCTAACTGCCCTGCTCTATCTGATGATTCCAAAAGGATTTTTTCCATCACAGGATAATGGGCTGATTCAGGGAACACTGGAAGCGCCGCAATCCATTTCCTTTGCTGCAATGGTGAATAAACAACAGCAGGTTTCATCCTTATTACTGCAAGACCCGGCAGTAGAAAATGTCACCACTTTTGTAGGCGTTGATGGCAGTAACCCAACATTGAATAACGGGCGACTGCAAATCACACTAAAACCACTCAATCAGCGTGATGACAGAATCGTTGACATTATTCCGCGTTTGCAGGAAAAAGTTGCCGCTATACCCGGCATAAAGCTCTATCTGCAACCGATGCAGGATTTGACGATTGACACTCAGGTTACCCGTACCCAATACCAATTCACTTTGCAGGCAACCTCTCTGGATGAACTGAGTATCTGGGTGCCAAAATTGCTGGCTGAACTAAAGCAGAGAGCAGAGCTAGTTGATATCAGCAGTGACTGGCAAGATCAGGGGCTGATCGCCTACGTTAAAGTAGACCGAGACATTGCCAGCCGATTGGGCATCTCAATGGCCGCTATAGATAACGCACTCTATAACGCGTTCGGCCAGCGGCTGATTTCAACCATTTATACGCAGGCTAATCAGTATCGGATCATCTTGGAACATGATGTGACATCGACTCCAGGGCTGGCAGCATTTGATAACATCCGCCTTAACGGAACTGACGGCCATGTCGTACCTCTCAGAACTATTGCAACTATTGAACAAAGATTTGGCCCACTGGCAATCAATCATCTGGCTCAATTTCCCTCAGCAACATTTTCTTTCAACGTTGCCGAGGATGCTTCTCTCGAACAGGCGGTCAATGCTGTTCGTGATACCGCACAATTGATCAAAATGCCCAAAGACATTTCCACACAATTCCAGGGAACAACACTGGCATTTGAAAGCGCGCTGGGCAATACATTGTGGCTAATCGCGGCGGCCATTATCGCCATGTATATCGTGCTAGGCATACTGTATGAAAGCTTCATCCATCCGGTGACAATCCTCTCCACATTACCGACAGCAGGAGTGGGTGCACTATTAGCGCTGATGATGGCAGGTCATGAACTGGATGTCATTGCGATCATCGGCATTATCTTGTTGATAGGTATTGTGAAGAAAAACGCCATCATGATGATCGATTTTGCGCTGTCAGCGGAGCGTGAACAGGGATTATCGCCTTACGAAGCCATTTATCAAGCGTGCTTATTGCGCTTCCGTCCGATTCTGATGACCACAATGGCCGCATTACTTGGAGCACTCCCCTTGATGCTTAGCACCGGTGTAGGCGCTGAATTACGTCGTCCTCTGGGTATCTGTATGGTAGGTGGATTGATTATGAGCCAGATCCTGACACTGTTTACTACGCCAGTGATCTATTTACTGTTTGACCGTCTGGCCCACTATCGCCGCAATCGCCAGCTCTCAGTTTCAAACACCTCATCTATTGATCATCAGGAGCCGCGGTGAAATTTTTTGCCTTATTTATCCAACGCCCTGTTGCCACCACGCTATTGAGTTTAGCCATAACCCTATGTGGGGTATTGGGATTTACCCTGTTGCCGGTTTCTCCTTTACCACAAGTGGATTTTCCGGTGATCTCCGTTTACGCCTCATTACCGGGCGCCTCGCCGGAAACAATGGCCTCATCGGTTGCGACTCCACTGGAGCACGCCTTAGGACGAATTGCCGGAGTCAATGAAATGACGTCCAGTAGCTCCCTTGGCAATACCAATATCACGCTTGAATTTGATCTCAATCGTGATATTAACAGTGCAGCACGGGATGTACAGGCAGCGCTGAATGCCGCTCAAAGTCTGTTGCCTTCCGGTATGCCGAGCAGGCCGCATTATTACAAAGTCAACCCGTCTGATGCCCCAATCATGATCCTCACATTGACTTCCGATACCTATAATCAGGGGCAGCTTTATGATTTTGCGTCTACACAACTGGCTCAGAAAATCGCCCAAGTTGAAGGTGTCAGTGAAGTCTCTGTTGGCGGAAGTTCATTACCCGCAGTCAGAGTTGAATTGAATCCTGGCGCCCTGTTTCATCAGGGGGTTTCGCTGGATGCGGTACGCAAAGCTATCAGCAATGCCAATGTTCGCCGCCCACAAGGATATGTGGATTCCGATCAGCAACACTGGCAAATTCAAACGAATGATGAGTTAAAAACAGCCGAAAACTATCGCCCGATCATCGTTCACTACAACAACAATTCACCAGTGCGATTGCAGGATGTAGCAAATGTAAAAGATTCTGTTCAGAATGTCAGAGCAGCCGGAATGTCTGGCGGTAAACCAGCTATTTTGTTGATCATTCGCCGTGAGGCTGGCGCGAATATTATCGCCACAGTAAACCGTATCCGTGAACAATTACCTGCATTACGTGAATCTATTCCTGCCAGTATTCAACTTAAAGTTGCTCAAGACCGCACACCAACTATTCGTGCTTCAATAGTGGAAGTAGAACGAGCATTGGTGATTGCTATCGGGCTGGTCATTCTGGTGGTATTCCTGTTCTTGCGTTCTGGTCGCGCAACATTGATCCCTGCCATTGCGGTACCTGTTTCACTCATTGGCACATTTACCGCTATGTATCTGTGCGGTTTCAGTTTGAACAATCTTTCCTTAATGGCGCTAACGGTTGCCACAGGATTTGTGGTAGATGATGCGATTGTGGTACTGGAGAATATTTCCCGCCACCTTGAAGCAGGCATAAAACCTATGCAAGCGGCCCTACAGGGTGTCCGGGAAGTGGGTTTTACGGTCCTCTCGATGAGTATTTCGCTGGTAGCAGTCTTTATCCCCCTTCTGCTCATGGATGGATTGGTTGGTCGGCTGTTCCGTGAATTTGCCATTACCCTAACCACATCAATCAGCATCTCACTATTAGTTTCTCTAACACTAACGCCAATGATGTGCGCTCATTTACTAAAATCTCAGCGCCCCAAAGCACAGAAGAAAATACGAGGATTCGGTAAAGTTCTACTGAAAATTCAGCAAATTTACGGACGCTCCCTGATGTGGGTTCTTAATCATAGCCGTTGGGTATTGTTAATTTTGGCTGGCATCATTGCCCTAAATGTTTGGCTCTATATCAATATCCCTAAAACTTTCTTCCCAGAGCAGGATACCGGTCGGTTGCTAGGGTTTGTTCGGGCAGATCAAAGTATCTCTTTCCAATCTATGCGTGAAAAAATGAAAAATTTCATGCAGACAATCAATGCAGATCCTACGGTAGACAGCGTTATCGGTTTTACCGGTGGTGGACGGGTAAATAATGGCTTTATGTTTATCTCTCTGAAACCATTGAAAGAGCGTTCAGAAAGCGCTGAACAGGTTATTTCACGCCTGAGAATTAAACTTGCTAATGAGCCGGGAGCAAATCTATTTCTCATTCCGGTACAGGATATCAGGGCTGGCGGCCGCCAGGCTAATGCCAGCTATCAATTCACATTGCTGGCAGATGATTTGAATGATCTTCGCAAATGGGAGCCTGTTATACGTAAAGCATTAGGGCAATTGCCACAACTGGTCGACGTGAATTCAGATAAGGAGGATAAAGGAGCTGAAATGGCAATAATCTATGACCGCGATACCATGTCTCGTCTGGGCATTAATGTCAGTGAAGCCAATAATTTGCTAAATAATGCTTTTGGTCAGCGACAAATATCCACTATTTATCAATCACTTAATCAGTACAAGGTGGTGATGGAAGTTGCACCAGAATATACACAGGATGTCAGCGCACTGGAAAAAATGTTTGTGATTAACAATCAAGGAAAAGCCATTCCGCTCTCCTATTTTGCTCACTGGCAACCGGCTAACGCGCCACTCAGTGTAAATCATCAGGGGCTTTCTGCTGCTTCAACCATTGCTTTCAATATATCCGAAGGCTATACCCTCTCTGATGCTATCAATGCGATTGAAAGAACCATAACCGAACTTGGCGTACCTTCAACGGTTCGTGGCACTTTTGCAGGCACCGCCCAGATTTTCCAGGAAACCCTGAAATCACAATTATTCTTGATTCTGGCTGCCATTATTACCGTCTATCTGGTGCTAGGGATCCTGTATGAAAGTTATATCCATCCATTGACTATTCTCTCTACCCTGCCTTCCGCCGGTATTGGTGCCCTGCTGGCATTGGAACTGTTTGACACACCATTCAGCCTGATAGCATTAATAGGCATCATGTTATTGATTGGTATCGTGAAAAAGAACGCCATTATTATGGTGGACTTTGCTATTGAAGCTCAACGTAACGATAATATTCACGCCCGTGATGCGATATTCCAAGCCAGCCTGTTACGTTTCCGTCCGATTCTGATGACCACTCTGGCCGCCTTGTTTGGTGCCCTGCCACTGGTTTTGAGTAGTGGCGACGGTACGGAATTACGCCAACCCTTAGGAATAACCATTGTGGGTGGTTTGGTTATGAGCCAGCTTTTAACACTGTATACCACACCGGTTGTCTATCTCTGTTTTGATCGACTAAGGGAAAAATGGCAACAACGGCGTACCACCAGGCAAATTATGGAGCAATCATGAAACTTAGCATCAGTGGTAAACTGTTTATGGCCATTTTCGCCACTTGCATGCTAGTACTCATCACCATGCACTGGGGCGTAAGAAGCAGCTTCCAGTATGGTTTTATTGGTTATATAAAACAAAATATCCAGTTACGTACTGCCATGTTAGCCGAAGCACTGGCCGAACAATATCAACAATATGGCAGCTGGAAATTCTTAAAAAGGAATGACCGGGTAATTTTTCAAATCATCCGCTCCATTGAGCAAACCAGTGAAAGCCATCAAGGTCCACCACCTCGCGGTTGGCGAACTCAATTTTGGGTGGTGGACAGTGACATGAAACCGCTGGTCGGTCACGAAGGTAAAATCCCGTCAGAGACTTATCGCAAACCGATCATCTATCATCATCAAGTCGTTGGCTGGGTCATTGTTAGCACATCAGATAAAATTACCCGTCAAGCGGATATCAGTTTTGATCGCCAACAACAACTGACAAGCTGGATAATTGCCGGTTTATCTACCTTGCTAGCAATGATAGCCACGCTATTATTATCCCGCGGTATGTTAAAACCCGTTAAACGTTTGGTTGAAGGGACGCATAAACTGGCAGCCGGTGATTTCAGTGCCCGAGTCACACCATCAAGTAAAGATGAAATTGGTCAGCTTGCCCACAATTTTAACCAGCTCGCCAGTACCCTGGAAAAAAACGAGCAGATGCGTCGCGATTATATGGCGGATATTTCTCATGAACTGCGCACTCCCCTTTCTATATTGCGTGGTGAATTAGAAGCGTTACAGGATGGTGTTCACAAACCAACGCCAGAAACACTCAATTCGTTATTGGCTGAAATTACCACATTGACCAAACTGGTTGATGATCTACACCAGCTATCTCTATCCGATCGCGGGGCGCTGGCATACCGGAAAGAATTTATCAACATCAGTGAGTTAATTCAGGTTGCTATCGCATCTTATCATGGACGTTTCCTTGATAAACAAATCCAAGTGGATGTTAAACTTCCTGAAATTATTATGGTGTTTGCTGACCCAAGCAGATTGACTCAGCTATTTCATAATTTACTGGAAAATAGTCTTCGCTATACCGCTGATAATGGAAAATTGATCATTAAAGGTTGTTCTGACGATAACCACTTCATTCTGAATTGGGAGGACAGCAAGCCCGGCTTGTCACCAGAGCAATGCCAACAGGTTTTTGAACGATTCTACCGCAGTGAATCCTCACGAAACCGTGCCAGTGGTGGATCAGGACTTGGGTTAGCCATTTGCAATAACATCGTTGAAGCACATAACGGTACGATCCATGCCGAACCCTCACCTTTAGGCGGCCTGAGAATTATCGTAGAATTGCCGCTAACTGAATCCCTCGACGACGAAACGTTATGAGTACAGAATTTGGGCATTATACTGTTTTGATTGTTGAAGATGAGCCAAAGCTTGGGCAATTGCTGGTTGATTACTTGCGGGCGGCTGATTACGAAACCCAATGGCTACTGCGAGGTGATGAAGCGGTCTCCCATGTACAGCAACACAATCCAGATATTATTTTGCTGGATTTAATGCTTCCAGGTTGTGATGGCATCTCTATTTGTCGGGAAATTCGCCGCTTCTCTGACGTACCGATTATTATGGTCACCGCCAAGACGGAAGAAATTGACCGTTTACTTGGATTGGAAATCGGGGCAGATGATTATATTTGTAAACCTTACAGCCCGCGTGAAATTGTCGCGCGAGTTAAAACAATTCTTCGTCGCTGTTACCGACCACAAGATATTGTCAAGCAAAGCGATCTACAAATTGACGAAGCCTGTTTTCAAGCGCGTTACCGCGATAAAATATTGGATTTGACCCCAGTTGAATTCCGGTTATTAAAAACGATGGCAAGTCGCCCTGGGCAAGTATTTTCCCGCGATAAGCTATTGAATAATCTATATGACGATCACCGAATCGTGACAGACCGTACCATTGATAGCCACATTAAAAATTTACGCCGTAAACTGGAACAATTGGATAACAGTAAAACATTCATTCGTTCTATTTATGGACTTGGTTACCGATGGGAAGCGGATATATGCCGTTTGTTATAACTGTCACACTTTAACTGAATTAAATTTCTTTCAACCTTTCACCGGTCAGAAATTCAGCTATATTAAAAATACTTACCTTTAATTGGAGGAATTTCTTATGGCTGTAGGTCATTATGATCTTAAGAGAACAAAAAACAAGCAGTATTACTTCAATTTAAAAGCATCGAACGGTGAAGTTATCCTTACCAGTGAAATGTATACTACCAAGGCAGCAGCGAATAAAGGAATTCGTTCTGTCCAAGCAAATTCACCGGCAGAAAAAAACTTCGAAATCAGAGAAAACAAATCTGGCAAGTCCTATTTCGTGCTGAAAGCGAGAAACTACCAAGTTATCGGCATCAGCGAGTCTTACGATAACGAAGTGGCAGTCAAAAAAGGCATTCAATCTGCAATTAAACATGGCTCTAGCGTCAATGTTCGAGATCTGACAAAGTCAGAATAATATTTTTTCATGATAAACCGCACCTTATCAGTTGAAAACTATCGTCAATTGATAAGGCGCTCTTCATCGATCAACAGAACAGAACGTTTCGTGCTAATAAATTTGTATCCCCAACAAATTAAGCGTTAGAATCCCCGGCCTTATCCTTACTTTTTATAGTGAAAATTCATCTCAACTCAAACCGAGAATTTTTTAACCATGTTTACTCCAGAATTACTTTCCCCTGCCGGTTCACTGAAAAATATGCGCTATGCTTTTGCCTATGGCGCAGATGCCGTATATGCTGGTCAACCACGTTACAGCCTGCGTGTTCGCAATAATGAATTTAATCACGAAAATCTGGCACTCGGCATTAAAGAAGCTCATGAACTTGGTAAGCGTTTTTACGTTGTGGTTAATATTGCTCCTCACAATGCCAAATTGAAAACTTTTATCCGTGATCTAAAGCCTGTCATTGATATGGGACCTGATGCCCTCATTATGTCTGATCCCGGACTGATTATGATGGTTCGTGAAGCTTTTCCTGAAATGGAAATTCATCTTTCCGTTCAAGCTAACGCGGTTAACTGGGCGACAGTAAAATTCTGGCAACAAATGGGACTAACTCGGGTCATTCTTTCCCGTGAACTTTCACTGGATGAAATTAACGAGATTCGCCAGCAAGTTCCCGATATGGAACTGGAAGTTTTCGTACATGGCGCGTTGTGTATGGCTTATTCCGGTCGTTGCCTATTATCCGGCTATATTAATAAACGAGATCCCAATCAGGGAACCTGCACTAATGCCTGCCGTTGGGAATATCATGTCCAAGAAGGCAAAGAAGATGATATCGGTAATATTGTGCATATGCATGAACCGATACCGACAAAAAGTATCGAACCAACATTGGGAAAAGGCACTCCAACAGATAAAGTATTTACGTTCGAAGAAGCAAAACGCCCTGGTGAATATATGTCAGCTTTCGAAGATGAACATGGTACTTACATCATGAATTCCAAGGACTTACGTGCAGTTGAACATGTTGAGCGATTAACTAAAATGGGCGTCCACTCTCTGAAAATCGAAGGACGAACAAAATCCTTCTATTACTGCGCTCGCACAGCACAAGTTTACCGCCGAGCCATTGATGATGCCGTTACAGGGAAACCTTTTGATCCAACGCTGCTAACAACGTTAGAAGGACTTGCTCATCGCGGCTATACCGAAGGATTTTTGCGCCGTCATACCCATGATGCCTATCAGACTTATGAATACGGTTACTCGATATCCGATACCCAACAATTTGTTGGTGAATTTACAGGTGAGCGAGTCAACGGATTGGCTGAAGTTGCTGTCAAGAATAAATTCATGATCGGAGACCGTCTCGAATTAATGACACCATCAGGCAATATCCAGTTTACACTGGAAGCAATGCAGGATAAAAAAGGCCAACCAATGGAAGTTGCGCCTGGGGATGGGTATATTGCCTATTTACCAATTCCTAAACAAATTGATATTAATTACGCCTTATTAATACGTAATCTAAATGGTATTAATTCTCAATATCCTCAAACGAACCGAGACTCAGACAAATAATCATCAATATCCCCTCTTCACGATGATATATTTCTTTTTTTAGAAACAGATCACATCAATACTATTTTATTTACCGTAGTATTGTTGGTGAAAAATAAAAAATTAAAAAAGTTTTACAGTAAGACTAGGAACCACCTCCTTGGCCGGCTCAATCTCCCTTGAGCTGGCCTTTTCTTTTTCGCTCCGGGAAATAAAATCAACAAGTTACAGAATTCATTCACACGATTAATTAAATAGATAAATTTAACTATTAAATCAATGAATGTTTATATTCATGTGTTTCTGATACCCTGAATATTAATAAGAAAATATTTCTACTTATTGAAATATCACACTATCTAAAGAAATGTAATTAAAATTTTCCACTGTTTAATAATTCAGGAAATCCATCATATTTAGACCAAATATTATACAATTTGATAGAATTAATCAGGTAAAGATTATGAAAACAGATAATTACAATTTACTTATTGTTAAAACTATTAGTTCAACATTTACCTGACTATATCGACTTAATAACCCAAAAAAACGGCTTTTGTTTCATATATCCACAATATAAATAAGGGTAAAATAGCCAAATCACCCCAAAGCTGATAAACGACAGCGCAGTACCTGTTACCCCCTCATAGAAATGAAGTTTAATCCCGCAATAGGAGCTGCTTAGTAAACCAAAAGACAATAGAAACGCATTTTTACACCGGATCAGCGTGAAAAATATCATCTAACAATAACATCAAGAAAAATCAGCTTAGCAAATAACAGTAATAAACAGTCAACTTTCATCTATCAAACTCAGCTTACATCAACAGGTCCAATGACTTTATAAAAAATCGTTTGCAAACAAGTTACTAAAGAGAAAACGTAATAATAAATTACTTTTGGTAAATGGAAGAAAACCAAAATATCACTATTCGCAATAGAAACATGAGAAATTTTTCATCCGTGAAAAAATCAAACTATATTGATGTATTCATCAATCAGCTAATTGATTGATGAATACAATCAAAACTAAAAATTTAGTATAATTATTATTTTGTATTATTATCACTTTTACGAAAGAATAAATAACTATATTGACTGTTGCTTACAGGATTATATAGATTTAAGAATATTGACGTCAAAAATGGCTATTTACCATATAATGGCGCAACATAGTTATAAATAAATTGACAAAATAAAAAATTATTCACATAAATAATTAAAATCAATAAAATTTATATCTAATAGCGTTCAAAAAATATGAATACTCAGCCTTATATACCCCATGGATTTCAAGATGCATCGCGACGGCAAGGGAGCGAATCCCCGGGAGCATAGATAACTATGTGACCGGGGTGAGTGAGTGCAACCAACAAAGAGGCAACTTGAAAGATAACGGGTATAAAACTTATTTAAACGATATAAAAACATATTAAATCTTTACAAAAAACTCATATAATAAAATAATCAGTTTAACGATAGACAAGAGAAAGCTATAAATAACATTCTTATTTATCGGTTAATTAAGTTATAGAAATAATATTATAATTCAATATTAATCAATAGGTTATTTATTACAAATAATAACCGTTACTTATATGAATTTAAAGTAATTCAGACAATCTGATCATAATTGAAAGAAAAATATCCATATATATACCCTATGGATTTCAAGATGCATCGCGACGGCAAGGGAGTGAATCCCCGGGAGCATAGATAACTATGTGACTGGGGTGAGCGAGTGCAGCCAACAAAGAGGCAACTTGAAAGATAACGGGTATATACCCTATGGATTTCAAGATGCATCACGACGGCAAGGGAGTGAATCCCCGGGAGCATAGCTAACTATTTCACACCCATATCAATCATCTAAAGAATGGTTATGTCACTCTTACACTAAATAGCCACTTTCCTGGTAATAAAATTCTCTTTAAAATCCTACCTGAAGCGATCCACTACCACTTCCCTCCCAATATAACTTGTTATCCTAAAAAGGATAAATGACAATCGATAGCATCTTTTCATAACTGGAGTAAGACATGACTGATATCGCTAAGTTGTTAGGCAAAGATGCGGACAGTTTATTGCAACATCGTTGCAATACCATTCCGAGTGAAAATCTTTATCTGCCAGGCGCCGACTTTGTTGATCGCGTAATGATCGACAATAACCGACCCAATACGGTTCTGCGCTCCATGCAAACATTGTTAAATCATGGTCGCCTTGCAGGTACGGGTTATTTGTCTATTTTGCCGGTGGATCAAGGTGTAGAACATTCTGCTGCCGCTTCTTTTGCAGCAAACCCGCTCTATTTCGATCCAAAAAATATCGTTGAACTGGCTATTGAAGCCGGCTGTAACTGTGTTGCCTCTACTTATGGCGTGTTATCCGCTGTTTCTCGTCGTTATGCTCATAAGATCCCATTTCTGGTTAAACTGAACCACAATGAAACACTGAGCTATCCCGCTCAATATGATCAAACTTTATATGCTAGTGTTGAACAAGCATTCGAGATGGGTGCTGTTGCCGTTGGAGCAACAATTTACTTTGGCTCTATCGAATCACGGCGTCAAATTGAGGAAATTTCAGCCGCCTTTAAACGGGCGCATGAATTGGGCATGGTAACGGTATTGTGGGCCTACCTACGTAATTCTGCCTTCAAAAAAGAGGGGGTAGATTATCACTCCAGTGCAGACCTCACAGGCCAGGCTAACCATTTAGCAGCCACTATCGGTGCCGATATCGTTAAACAAAAAATGGCCGAAAATAACAGCGGCTATACGGCGATTGGCTTTGGTCATACCGATAAACGTGTTTACACTAATTTGACTACCGATCATCCTATCGATCTGGTCCGTTATCAGATAGCTAACTGCTACATGGGTCGCGCCGGTATGATTAACTCAGGTGGTGCATCCGGTAATAATGATTTAAGTGACTCCGTTCGTACTGCCGTCATTAATAAACGCGCAGGCGGCATGGGGTTAATCCTCGGCCGTAAAGCTTTCAAAAAATCCATGAAAGAGGGTATTGAGCTGATTAATGCGGTTCAAGATGTCTATCTGGATAAGCAAGTGACTATCGCGTAAATAAAGCTTGTCGCCGGTGATAATGAATATACCCGTTATCTTTCAAGTTGCCTCTTTGTTGGCTGCACTCGCTCACCCCGGTCACATAGTTATCTATGCTCCCGGGAATTCGCTCCCTTGCCGTCGCGATGCATCTTGAAATCCATAGGGTATAGATAGTAAGTCGCTACCAACGTTGAGTTATCCTGTTCTCACAGCATAATCACCTAATTCATTATCACTTTCTCACCAAATCCTGAAAACACCAATCAGCTACTCTCACCACCACTGATGAAAATGGTGCACAGGCCCGATTCCTTTTCCTACATCTAACGAGTCCGCCTGTTCTAACGCCGCCTGGAGGTATGCTTTGGCAACAGGCAGTGTTGTCTGCCAATTCGAATAACGCGGACGCAAAGCAGCCAGTGCAGCGGAGAGCGTACATCCTGTTCCATGAGTATGACGAGTATTGATTCTGGGCGCAGTAAAACGCCATTCTCCCTCAACAGTAAATAGCCAATCAGGGCTTTCATGTTCTGTAAGGTGCCCGCCTTTCAGTAAAACGGCTTCGCATCCTAGCGATAATAGTTCACGCCCTTGTTTTTGCATGTCCATTTCGGTTTTTGCTACAGAGCATTTCAATATCGCTGCGGCTTCCGGCAAATTTGGGGTAATCAACGAAACCTTCGGTAACAATCGTTCAACAACCTCGGAAACCGCTTCCGGCGCCAACAACGGATCGCCACTTTTCGCAATCATTACCGTATCCAATACAACATAAGGAACGGCATAACGGCTTATTGTGTCGGCAACGACGGCAACATTGGCCGCATTGGATAACATGCCTATCTTAGCGCTATCAATTCTGATATCTGACAACACAGATTCAAGCTGTGCCGCAACAAAAGTAGGATCGATATCATAAACAGATTGCACACCACAGGTGTTTTGCGCAACAAGCGCGGTCATTACTGTTGTGCCATAAGCACCAAGTGCGGAGAAAGTTTTTAAGTCGGCTTGAATGCCAGCACCGCCACTAGGATCAGTACCGGCAATTGTCAGTGAATTGATTCTCATCATAGGTACCCCTTCCAACCAGCAAAAGGAAAGCAAGTATATCCGTTATCTTTCAAGTTGCCTCTTTGTTGGCGGCACTCGCTCACCCCGGTCACATAGTTACCTATGCTCCCGGGGATTCACTCCCTTGCCGCGCGATGCATCTTGAAATCCATAGGGTATATCAGGAAAAGACACCTCGACTTCCCTACGCTGGCATTATCCAGATCAGGTATTACGGGTTCATCTCAGCTCTGTGAAGAGCACCCCGAGTCAAAACAAAAACACCCTATCAGATAACTAACAGGGTGATATCGGTATATCATTGTTGCCAATAAAAAATCAAACAGACAACAAATTTACTTCGTCAATCCAAAATGATTGACAAAAAGAAGTTATGCTGTAGTAACGTTTGCCGCAGAAGGACCTTTCTGACCGTCCTGAATTTCAAACTCAACTTTTTGACCTTCGGCCAGAGTCTTGAAACCCTCGCTCTGAATAGCGCTAAAATGTACAAACACATCTTTGCTACCATCAGCCGGAGTAATAAAACCAAAACCTTTAGATTCGTTGAACCACTTTACAGTACCAGTGATTTTTGCCATTTTAAGAATTTCCTTCGGATCACTTAATTCTAATTCGCCGTTCGGCGCAACATAAAAACTAGAGCAAGTTGCTGCTATTAACAGAGCTGTATAACAGAACCATACCTCGTTTACCCGAACGATTTATCACATATTCTTAATATGATGGCAAGCCATTTTTTATCAGCTATGGAGCTAACGCACATATTTAAAATTCTTAACAACAATTATTGTTTAACATAGCTGCAAAAATTTGAAAAACCAAGGTTATCCTAATTAGCTTACAGTTTATCCACTCAACAAAACCCCAGATAACATAAATAATCCTAATTTATTTTGCCTGTCTTATTATTAGATTTTTTATATCTATAGTACGGTCATAGAGACCAATCTCTACTGTTTGAGTGAAAGAAAAAATCAACACATTCCCAATATTAGTTAACTAAAATATTAGTATTAAATATACCCAGTTAATACCTATTACATCTTAATATTAATTTTTCGTTTAACTTTTATTGAAAATAGCAAGAGTAGAATTCCTGAATTTAGACGTTTGTCATATTTTACGTGATACAAAGGATCTTCCCAATTTATGTTGTCGGGAAATTGGAGCAATAAATAATGAAATTTGATTTAACCGCAGCCTGTACCCTATCAGCCACTCTTTTAGTCTCATCAGGGACAGTGTTTGCAACAACGGCAGATACTGCTAACAAATCATTAGCAACCACTGAATCTCACACTCCGATCAGTTATGGCAACAATTCAAGCAGTTTATGGGAAAAATTCAACAATAATGTCGCTCTCACCTGGGATGCACCCAACAATGAACTTTATCTGCCGGTAATTACTTGGCATAACAGACATACCTACGATAAAGAGAAAACCGATAAATATAATGAGCGGCCCTGGGGTTTCGGCTATGGTAAATATCGTTACGACGAAGACAACGATTGGCATTCCCTTTATGCAATGGCTTTTATGGATTCTCATAACCGTTTGGAACCCATCGTTGGCTATGGATTTCAGAAGATGTGGATACCCGGTGATTTAGATGGTTTCCGAATGGGAATTGGTTTCACTCTGAGCGTTACAGCTCGTCATGATTATTATTATGTCCCTATTCCACTCCCATTACCGTTATTCTCCATAGAATATGATCGGTTATCGTTTCAAGGAACGTATATTCCCGGCACATATAACAACGGTAATGTACTCTTCGCCTGGTTACGTTGGCAGTGGTAACCGGATAAAAAATACCAGGCTGCGTGACATCAGCCTGGTATTTTTATAGTGATAATCCAAGTATACCCGTTATCTTTCAAGTTGCCTCTTTGTTGGCTGCACTCCCTTGCCGTCGCGATGCATCTTGAAATCCATAGGGTATAGATATTATCCCTGATCCTCTGTTTTCATTTTATTACGGCGAGAATGGGACATTAAAAACCCGATCCATAACACCCCCACCCAGAATGGCATCAAGATAACTGAAATACGGATGCTATCCATCATCAAAATAATGACAAGTATAAAAGCAAGGAAAACCAGACACAGATAATTACCAAATGGATACCAAAACGCCTTAAATGACGGCTCTATCCCCTGTTTAACTTTTTCTGCCCGGAATTTTAAATGCGCCATACAGATCATGACCCAATTAATCACCAACGTTGTTACCACTAACGCCATTAATAACTCAAATGCTTTACCCGGCATCACATAATTAATCAATACGCCAATGGATGTTGCCAAAGCAGACATGACAATGGCTCTGATAGGAACACCACTTTCATTAACTTTTGTCAACATTCCAGGAGCATTGCCTTGTTTTGCTAAACCATACAGCATCCGACTGTTGCAATACACACCGCTGTTATAAACGGACAATGCGGCTGTTAGGACAACAATATTCAGAATGTTAGCCACCCAGAAACTATCCAGGTTATGAAAAATCATAACAAATGGGCTTTCACCTTCAACGACATTGCCCCACGGATAAAGCGACAATAACACAGTCAGAGAACCAATATAGAAAATCAATATTCTGTATACCACCTGATTGGTGGCCTTAGGAATGCTGATACGTGGATTTTCCGCTTCTGCTGCGGTAATACCCACCAGTTCCAATCCACCAAAAGAGAACATGATTACAGCCATTGCCATAATAAGGCTGAAGATCCCATTAGGCATAAAGCCACCATGCTGCCAAAGGTTAGTAATGCTGGCCTGAGGCCCGCCATTTCCGCTGACTAACAGGTAAGAACCAAAAACAATCATACAGATAATTGCGGTCACTTTAATGATGGAAAACCAAAATTCTGTTTCACCATATAACCGGACATTAATTAAATTTACCGTATTGATTAAAACAAAGAAGACGGTTGCAGAAACCCAGGTTGGAATATCAGGCCACCAATAGTGGATGTACATTCCCACAGCCGTTAATTCAGCCATTCCGACCAGAGTAAACATCGCCCAATAATTCCAGCCTGATAAAAACCCGGGAAAATCGCCCCAATATTTATACGCAAAATGACTAAACGACCCCGCTACTGGCTCCTCGACTACCATCTCTCCTAGCTGACGCATAATCAGAAATGCAATAAAGCCTGCGATAGCGTATCCTAAAATTACGGAGGGACCTGCCATTTTTATAGTTTGTGCAATACCGAGAAACAACCCAGTCCCGACAGACCCCCCCAAAGCAATAAGTTGAATATGCCGGTTTTTTAAACCGCGTTTAAGTGTTGACCGCTGCGATTGTCCTGCCATCTTGTCCTCTTGATACAACTTCTATCTTGTTATTAGTGGGAAAACAACCGCTTCCCCTTATCTGCTTTATTCAAAGCAAACAAAACACTAGCTTTAAAGGGTGGATATCGAAGATATATGTTAGCACAGATATATGATGGGAAAATGGCTGATGAGTATCAACAACTAATCAGAAAGGCAGATATCGAGTCACAGAACAAATACCTGAATCAAACTGTTCCCCCTGATCACAATAGCTATCCAAAGCTAACAGGTACAAGAACAGACATATTCCAAGTAATACTAAGATTGCAATGGTTTTTTTTATGTCCAATTCTATTTCCTTCAAGTTCGGTCAGAACGCAATACGTTAAGAATAAAGTTGAAAAATGATATTTTACAACAATGAAACAAGAAAAATATTCATCCTGTGCTTTCATTGTGAAAAAATCGAACCGGCAACAGTATGCATGCTAACAATGTAATCAGAACGCATTTAAACAAATACTAACCATGTGGATTCTATTCATTATAACAAAAAAATCAATTGTCACATTCAGTTACAATTTAAATCGTTATGTCAAGGCTTTGTCATCTTTAGAAAAAGTTGTGTATACTTCCTTTCACTTTCAACCAGAACAAAATTGTTAATGCCACAGGATAATCACTTAGCACTTGTATGTGCTCTCAGCAAATGGATTGAGAATCACCTTGGCCGGGTAATCCATCTGGAAGAACTGGCAACTTACTCCGGTTACTCGCTTTGGCACATGCAGAAAATATTCAAGGAAGTCACCGGAATTTCTCTTGGTAAATATATCCGCCAGCGACGCCTGGCCGGCGCTGTTCATCTTTTAAGAAACAGCGCTTTGCCTATTTTTGATATCGCCTTAGATTTCGGCTTTGGCTCTCAGTCTCATTTCACTTATATGTTCCGCAAAGAGTATGGCATAACTCCCTATGATTTCCGGCAGAATCCAGAGATTGAGCTCGAAGTTAAATTACCTCTTCATTTCACGACTAACTGTTCGTGACACGGTAACCAGAGAACCTTAAATGCCCCCTCAAATATTTAGGAAGAAACAACGATGGCGTTGCCACAAAGGACGCCATCTCACACTCATCCTTGATACCTTCACTTAACAGGTATCATCTGGCTTTAGTCGCTAACCAACAGATAATTGATCCTATGGTAACCATTAGCACCCCTTGCCAGAATGAAAAAGAGAGTGCGGTGCTAAGAAGCAATGATGAAAAAGCCGTCGATATAATCGGCGTGAAATAAGATAGTGTAGCCAATAATGCAACATGTCCTCTGATGATCGCAACGGTCCAGGCGGCATTCGCCACCCCCATAACCGCGCCAGCAAACAATAATATGCTGACACTACGCAGACTTATCGCCATTTCAGGAGGTGATGTGAAGAAATATTGCACCCATAATGCGAAAGCCGTCAGGATAAAAAACAACGACATGCCATTCTTACCTGCCGCCATTATTTTTGTAATGTTACAATACACCGCCCAAATAATTGCCCCCGCAAAAGCCAAACCATAACTTAATGGATTGCTCTGGATATTTCCTACCATCTGTCTGAGTGACCAGCCATTATTACCACTCATCACCCAACCGATCCCCAGAATAGACAATAATAAACCAGGATATAACCACCAGTTCACATTCTGCTTATTAATAATCACGGCAAGTAAAACAGTAAAACCTGGCCACAGGTAGTTAACCATACCCAATTCAATTGCTTGAGCACGATTATTGGCAAAACCTAATGCAAGCGATAAACAGATTTCATAACTGACAAACAATAGACTCCCAAGCCACAAATAGATTCTGGGAAAGGCGCTAATTTTTGGGAAGCCGATTAGCAGAATCAGAAAAATCGATCCAACTGTATAAATCAGCGCTGCGCCACCTACAGGCCCAAAATCTTCACTCACACTTCTTATCAACCCAACGATTGTACTCCACAATACAATCGCCAATATTCCGTACAGGGTCGCTTTGTGTTGTTCTATCCTTGCTTTCACATCTATCCCCATATTTATTCTTATTCTAGTTCTCTGTCATACTGAATCAAATAAATCAGTACCAGAATGATAGTGATAAAAAAATGGAAAGCACTAGATACACCATTCCACTGTTTAGACATCCACATCCCAAACCATTCACCACCAATTGACATAAATGCCACCTGCCAAGTCAAGAATCCCAAGGTCAGACCCGCTATTGCAACAGCTTTCTTTTTATTAAAAATGGCAGCATTAGATTTTAAATTCGCCAGTAAATAGATACCGCCAATCCAACATAACACTGCCATTAAACTTTCTAAAGAAATAATCATAATATAGCCAATGTGATGTAGCACTGGTGAATGAATTGCACGATAGGTAATAGTCGTATCTGGGAAAATGGTATCCATCATAAATACGTGCTGTACAAATGCGAAATTAGTAGCATAGTCTGTGATATTGCCAAAAGCCGCTAATGTCGCAAACAAAGCTATTGCAAAAATCATCAAAGTCTTAGATAAGCGAATAATCATTTGTCAAGTCCTCAAAGAATGGTTTTAGCGCCGAAAAGATCATAAAGAACACAAACTATACCCTATGGATTTCAAGGTGCATCGCGACGGCAAGGGAGCGAATCCCCGGGAGCATAGATAACTATGTGACCGGAGTGACCGGGATAAGTGAGTGCAGCCAACAAAGAGGCAACTTGAAAGATAACGGCTATATCATATAATCTAACAATCATCACCCTATTTCCACATATTTAATCATAGAATTACGTTTAAAATATTTTCATCTAAAATCTGACTGATATTTTTCTGTTCATACTATCATTAGATCAGTTATTATCTGATCCATTATTATTTACCTGACTATTATTTATGAACGATTCTCTAGCTGGTTCAATAAAAAGCTATTTCAGCCAAAAATTGAGTAGAAAAGATTATATTATTAGTTTTATTAAAATAGCGATTATTTTCGGAATATTAATCTTTCTCTCTGGTTACCTAGCAGAAAACAATTATGCCACCCACATGAAATATGAGTTATCAGTGTGGTTGTATATGATCTCTATTGGCCTATGGGCAATGTGCTCCTTCGCTACGGTTTACTATTTAATCATAAAAACAGCTTACAGATTCAATGACGTGGGGTTATATGGCTGGCTAATCTCTATTTTTATTTACCTGTGCAGTGTGTTACCAAACTATTTTCCCGACAAAATAATAATGTATTCACCCTTTATCAGCCTAATTGGGATTATTCTTGCATTTATTCTGCCAGGAGGAAAAAATCATAATAAAGAGTAATATTTTCTCCATATCGCAAAAATTTCATTTAATCTGACTATTACTTAAAATAGTAATAGTCATTATAAAATAAAGCGACGATTATTTATATACATTGGATATTTTATTACTTAGCCATCACCTTACTTCTATTGCTATTTCTCACCACAATCTACTATACCCGTTATCTTTCAAGTTGCCTCTTTGTTGGCTGCACTCGCTCATCCCGGTAACATCTCCCGGGGATTCACTCCTTTGCCGTCGCGATGCATCTTGAAATCCATTGGGTATATATCGAAAGCAATCGTGCGTTAAAATAGCAACAGTTGGAAAGATATGATCAACAACTGCCGAGGTAAGGCTGTTACTACAGTTAAAACAAAGTGAAGAAAAGTTCGAAGAATAGATCATGAAAATTTATAGAGTTTATGAGAAAAACCATGCCATAAAAGTCACTCCAATAAAGTTCTTTCTATGGCACGATCTCACAAGATAGTGAAAACTATTTTTTATATTTCTCAACCAGAGCCAGAGCTATTGATTCAGTTTGTGCATCAGGATTACCACTGATGTCATCTGGCCTGAAATGCATCTGGAATGCACTGATGGTCTTACGGGTATCTTCATCAAGCACACCCGTTTGTGGAATGGTGTAGCCATATTTAGCCAATGTCTTCTGGATTAACTCAACAGAAGCACCATCATGCCATTTTCTGCCAGCCATATATTTTTCAACGGTTGCATCTTCAGGCCATGCACCAATACCTTGCTCTGCCAAATTCTTCCAAGGGAAAAGTTTGCCTGGATCATACTTTCTCAAAGGTGCAATATCACTGTGACCAACGACATTAATAGGTTCAATGCCATAACGTTGAATAATATCTTTCGCCAAACGCGTTAATAGATCGATCTGTTGCTCATTAAACGGATACCACTCTTTCTCAAGTAGCATTTCCGTAAATCCTTTATTAACAATTTCAATGCCAATCGAAGTGTCATTCAAGTCTTTCCGACCATTCCATCCACTAACACCAGCATGCCATGCCCTCTTATCTTCAGGAACCAGTTGTAGAATAACAGGCTTTCCTCTCACATAATTCGGTAACGATGGGATCAAATAATGAGCACTAACACCACCCTGAGTGAGTATACGTAAAGAATCTTTATCATCAACAGCGGTATAATGGAACACCAAAAACCTTACTCTGTCATTTTGACCTTGCGAAGGAAAAGAGCTATCAACTTTATAAGCGCCCCGATCTTCCAGGTTGGAACACCCCGCCAATAGCATAAATAAGCCAACCAATATGATCTTCTTCATCATTTCCCTGTCCCACCTATTAATTGAAAGCAATATAATAACACAAAGAAATCAAATGAATACAAAATAAAATTTATGTTTTACATGATTTTTTCATAAAACTATCGGTTTTGTTCTTGACATAAAGCACAAATGAAGATGCCTTATTCCCATAACTTAGATGGAAATAAGGCAAAAATAACAAATGAAACGTGAAAGGCTATTAGCCGCTATGTTGTTAAATAGTACTAACTATACCCGTCATCTTTCAAGTTGCCTCTTTGTTGGCTGCACTCGCTCACCCCGGTCACATAGTTACCTATGCTCCCGGGGATTCTCTCCCTTGCCGTCGCGATCCATCTTGAAATCCATAGGGTATATACTTTGTTCTAGCATTTCACTTGTGACCAGCCGCTTGGTTCGATTTAGCAAGATTTGCCGTTTCTTCCCAAATACCGACTTCGACCTTTTTCTGAATTTCAGGATACTGATTAATATCAAATGTCGGTAACTTACCGACACGTCTCTGTTGGTTGTAATCTTTTGCGAGTTTAAATGCGACGCCAGAAAGCAACAAGATAGCGGTCAGATTGGTAATTGCCATCAATGCCATAGACAAATCAGCCATTTTCCAAACTAAAGGCAATTCAGCCAACGCACCAAACATTACCATACCCAACGCCGCCAGACGTAAGATCATCAAGCCCGCAGTATGATTACGTTCAAGGAATACGATATTGCTTTCAGCATAAGCATAATTCGCAATGATTGATGTGAATGCGAAAAAGAAGATAGCCAGTGCAATAAATTCAGATCCCCAATCACCGACAGCGGAAGACAATGCCCGCTGAGTCAATTCTATTCCACTTATTCCTGAAATATTGCCATCAAGCACACCCGATGACAGGATGATAACAGCAGTAGCGCTACAGATAACCAGAGTATCCATAAAAACACCTAGCATTTGCACATAACCCTGAGATGCTGGATGAGGAGGATATGGAGAAGCAGAAGCAGCAGCATTGGGTGCTGACCCCATCCCGGCTTCATTTGAAAACAACCCGCGTTGAACACCTTGTGTCATCGCCTGAGCAACACCATAACCAACGGTTCCTGCAACTGCTTCCTGCAAACCGAATGCGCTTTTGAAAATCAATGCAAACACTTCCGGCATTCGTTCAAAGTTATGCCCGACGACCCAGAACGCCAAAATCAGATAAGCTATCGCCATAAAAGGGACAACTAATTCTGCAACCCGAGCAATAGAGCGCAAGCCACCAAAAATAATGGCCCCGCTAAGAATCACCAAACCGATGCCGACATACAAAGGATCAAAATTAAATGCAAAAGCAGCAGCCTGAACAATGGAATTTGCCTGAACAGCATTAAATACCAGACCAAAAGCAATAATAAGAAATATGGAGAACATAACGCCCATCCAGCGTACTCCAAGCCCCTTTTCCATATAGTAGGCCGGACCACCGCGGTAATTCCCCTTATCGTCTTTTGTCTTGTACAGCTGGGCAAGTGTACTCTCAATAAAAGAGGTTGCCATTCCAATCAGAGCAACCATCCACATCCAAAAAATGGCACCAGGCCCACCAGCCGTTAAGGCGATTGCCACACCAGTAAGGTTACCGGTACCAACCCGTGCAGCTAAGCTGGTACACAGAGCCTGGAATGATGAAATACCCGCACTGTCAGATTTTTTACTGTTTTTCAATACTGAAAACATGTGCCCAAAATGACGAATCTGTATAAAACCTGTGCGTATAGTGAAGTAAATACCAGCCCCAAGAAGAAGATAAATCAATACGGAGCCCCAAAGGATACTGTTAAAAAAGCTAATTAGTTCCGTCAAGATATTTTTCCCCTTAAATTAGTAAACCCAGTCTGACCATAAAATCGTATCCGGCAGAATTCATTGCGCTTAATATGCCTTTATAATTAACAAGTAACACAATGCTGTATAAAAAAACACAGAGATACTGGTCAGAAAAACGCTATGAATGTAACACAAGTTTGAAATTAATGTGTAATGTTTACTGACCTTTTTACATTATCCATCAGATTAAATGAATGTTTGGTGTACTGTTTTTGACTGATAGTTAATAGATATGTCATTCAATCGACTATTGCCCGTCAGTCACTTCATACACTTTTGGCTATGCCTCCTATCAGTGATTCACAACAAGCTGTGACTCACAACAACTGCATATATGAAACCCGTTACTCTAGCCCTCACACAAGTAAAAGAAGTTCTACCAATGAACCGCTTGTTAATTAAATCAACAACCCATTAATATCAAGAAAAAAAATTCAAAAATAAGATATTGTGATTAATTTTGTGAGCAGATTATCAGCTTTAACAAAAAAAACCTCATTAATTTAGAAAATTTCGCATAGTGACATTTATCACATAAAACATTAAAAATCAAAAAGATAAAAAAACTCTCTTATCGGATCACAATGAAATACCAACACGTATACTCAATGTAGAAAATATCATCCCAATAAATAACATAACATGCAAAAAACGAATAAACATCTCAACCTATATCTGACATTTATCTGTAGGCTTCCTCAGTCACAAGAACAAATGATATTTTTCTCTTAGCTATTTGTGTTAAGTTATCATTAACATTAAAAAGTTTTTAACGAATGTTCACTACTTCTTTATTTTATTATAACGAATACATTTCTGCTTATTTATCTATTCTCTGAATATATTCAAATATATATCTAATCGTTCTCATTATTTTATTCTCTATAAGATGATTGTCTAATATTTCCACAAGCGGATTAAAATAAAACAACAATAAAACCGAGATAATAAGATCCTTTTTTATAAAAGATCGAGCAGTACTTTGATTACCTGCCAGATAGGCCAAACCTTTAACAAAATTTGTAGAAAATTTGCTGAATGAGCAACAGAATTCTAAGTAAAATCGGGTACACTGCAAACTAAAATCATTACAATGATATTACCACTTTAAATTTCCCTAAGACCGGATACTACAAGCACAGATGTCTTGGATAAATCACAAAAACGCAAGGCTTAACTTTGACAATTTACCGTGATGGTCAGTTAGAGACAGTTTAACCCAAATCACGCCTATCATTTTGTTACAATAACTCATTGAATACCTATATATCCTATGGATTTCAAGATGCATCGCGACGGCAAGGAAGTAAATCCCCGGGAGCATAGCGAACTATGTGACCGGGGTGAGCGAGTGCAGCCAACAAAGAGGCAACTTGAAAGATAACGGGTATAAACATCAAAATCCTCTCAACACAGTTACATGATAAATCGCCATCTCATTAGACTATAAAAACAACAGGCTTAACCCAACTATACATAGTTAAAACCAACTTTTACTTTACATTATATTAACATTATGTTTTAATTCCATTAAAATATTATTTCATATTAAAACTATATTGTGAAAAATATGAAAAAACTTCTCTCATATGCAACATAAAACTGGATCTTTTATTATCTACTGCTAATATTTTCATTTGTTATCTTTTACAAAAAAAATATGTTTATGAAGTTAATATTGTATAAATATCTCACTTTTATTCTAAATGCATAATTTAAACAATATACGTTGAGGTTATGAATGATGTTAAGAAGAAAAAGGAAGAATCCCACTGATAACAATTTACCTATAAGAGTCTATCGTGGGAGATCTAAATATGAATATCACCCTCCATCAGGAGGTTCAATATCCATTTGTTGTTTAAGTTCACCATTATCTGTCGTTTGGGAGGAATATGAAAAAATTCTTAATAAGGAAAAACAATAACTAAATAATAATATTTCAAATATTATACAGTAAGTACTTTATTTACAGTTATAAAACCAGCGGGAGAACAAACTCCCGTTAGCGGTTTTGCCTAAATACACCAATAATAAAGATTTTTACACGCTATTAAATTAACTATCCAGTTTTAACTTCTCATATCTACTTATCGTTCATCAAACCAAGCTAATCATCCAACTCCTTCTCAAGATAGAAATCTTAAGTCTCCTACTTTGGTTGGCATGAAAACTCTCATCGGATTATTGGAAAAAAATGGCCAAATATTTGCCATAAGTTCGCAATTCTCTACAAATTTAGAAGATTGCGAATTGCACTCGATGAGAACTAGCACGAGCAGCATTTAGCCAATGAGAAGTAGGATCCAATACGGATCCATGATATGCCTCCACGCTGCCTTATATTCAAGCTTTAAACGAGCTTTCGCGCGGTTCTGCACTGCCCCAAAAGTTGATCATCCGAGCAAAGGAATTCAGCATAGCTCAGACCATTTCAGTATGAGCTGGAAAACACCGTAGCAAAAGGCAATGAAAAAGGGAGGAAATAATGGATAGAAGAATGAGTTAGCAGTAACTTGCTTGCAAGAGGTTGCAAGTTACTGGATAACAGCCACCGCCTTAAAAATATATTCTTTGAATAGCAACGCCAGCGCCGCAGCAACAATAAACCATTGAAGTCGATCAAATTTACCTTCAAGTTTATCAAAACGCTTATCTATGGATTCAAAACGCTTATCCATAACATCAAAACGTTTATCAATAGATTCGAAGCGTCTATCTATTAATTCGAATCGCTTATCAATAGATTCAAAGCGTTTATCAATAGATTCAAAGCGTTTATCAAGTGATGCAAAGTTAACCTCGGTCTCACGGCGCAGATTATCCACACTTTCCTGAGTTGCAAGATGTTGCATATTCTGCCCGCGATGTAAGAGAGCATTCAGTACATCACTCGTACTAAACTCTATTTTTTTATCATCTGAGCTACTCATCTTTTACCCCCTCTCCCTATCAGACAGAACGAATATTAACCTCAGTATACACTCTGCCATACATGACTTGCAAAATTTTACGCTTAATAAAACAACAATATATACCCGTCATCTTTCAAGTTGCCTCTTTGTTGGCTGCACTCACTCACCCCGGTCACATAGTTCTCTATGCTCCCGGGGATTCGCTCCCTTGCCGTCGCGATCCATCTTGAAATCCATTGGGTATATACCTTTAAGTACTTGAGATTTTCCAATTAAGGCTATAAAGCATAAAAAGGTAAAAACGACAGATAACCACCTGAAAATAGGATAAAAAAACCAGCTAAAGCTCTATTTAGGAAAAAAAATACATAAAATTGCCTTTATGGCAGTTATACAGAAAGCTCCGTAGTGAAGTGACCCTCTATAGCAGTTAGAAAACCTCACGGAAGCATTAGCTACCGTGAAGTTTTTGCAAGATGATAAGATTACATATGCTGGATAATCGCGTCACCAAATTCGCTACATTTCAGCAACTTAGCACCTTCCATCAGACGTTCGAAATCATAAGTCACAGTCTTCGCGGCAATCGCGCCTTCCATACCTTTAACGATCAGATCTGCGGCTTCTGTCCACCCCATGTGACGCAGCATCATTTCAGCGGAAAGAATCACAGAACCTGGATTCACCTTATCCTGACCGGCATATTTAGGTGCTGTACCATGAGTTGCTTCAAACAGAGCACATTCATCACCGATGTTTGCTCCCGGAGCGATACCAATACCACCAACCTGAGCAGCTAGTGCATCAGAAATATAGTCACCATTCAGGTTCATACAGGCGATAACATCATATTCGGCAGGGCGCAACAGAATCTGTTGTAGAAACGCATCTGCGATAACATCTTTGACAATGATCTCTTTACCGTTTTTCGGATTTTTAATTTTCACCCAAGGACCGCCATCCAACAGTTCACCACCGAACTCTTCACGAGCAAGCTGATAACCCCAGTCTTTGAAAGCACCTTCGGTGAACTTCATAATGTTGCCTTTGTGAACCAGAGTGACAGATTCACGGTCATTATCAATTGCGTATTCGATGGCAGCACGAACTAAGCGTTTAGTACCCTCTTCAGAACAGGGTTTCACACCGATACCACATTGCTGTGGGAAACGGATTTTATTGACGCCCATCTCTTCTTGCAGGAATTTAATCACTTTATCCGCTTCGGCAGACCCCGCTTTCCATTCAATACCGGCGTAAATATCTTCCGCGTTTTCACGGAAAATAACCATATCGGTCAATTCAGGTTGTTTGACCGGGCTTGGCGTTCCCTGGTAATAACGAATAGGACGAAGGCAGACATACAGATCTAATTGCTGGCGCAATGCTACGTTCAGAGAACGAATACCGCCACCAACCGGCGTTGTCAGAGGACCTTTAATGGCGACGCGATATTCACGGATCAGATCCAACGTTTCATCCGGCAACCAAACATCTTTACCGTATACATGAGTCGATTTTTCACCGGTGTAGATTTCCATCCAGGAAATTTTACGCTCACCCTGATAAGCTTTCTGAACCGCTGCATCAACAACTTTCAACATTGCAGGGGTAACATCGACACCAATCCCATCCCCTTCGATATAAGGGATGACCGGGTTATTCGGAACAATCAGTTTACCTTTAGCGTCGACTGTTATTTTTTTACCTTCCGCCGGAATAACTACTTTGCTTTCCATTAACCTCTCCTTTCAAGTAAGCGTAATACCTTGTTAATTTTTTGTAAGGGACGTGTCAATACTACTTGAATATTCTGCGAACGCCAATTGATAGCAGACTAATGTATAATACCCCTTCCATTTTATTCAGTGATCTATGATGACAAATTTCGCTATTAAAAAACACAAACTTAACCGATTCAGCCAAAGAAAAATATCGCATTCTGTCAAAAAACCAACAGTACCTCGTCGAGTGTTGATATTTAACAAACCCTATGATGTTTTACCCCAATTCACTGATGAAATGGGCAGAACAACGTTAAAAGATTTTATCCCGTTCCCTAATGTGTATGCTGCCGGGCGTTTAGATCGTGACAGTGAAGGATTATTAATTCTGACGAATGACGGTAAACTTCAAGCACAGCTAACCCAACCGAATAAAAAAACAGCCAAAGTTTATTATGTGCAAGTTGAAGGCGTTCCAGATGAAATCTCTCTCAATAAGTTACGCAATGGCATCATATTAAAAGATGGGCCTACCCTACCCGCAGGTGTCGAGTTAGTTCATGAACCGACATGGCTCTGGAATCGCCATCCACCGATTCGTGAACGTAAAAATATTCCGGTAAGCTGGTTAAAAATAACACTTTATGAAGGCCGAAATCGTCAAGTGCGCAGAATGACAGCACATATCGGTTTTCCTACACTTCGGCTGATTCGTTCTAGTATGGGAAACTTACAATTAGGCAAGATGAAACCCGGTGAATGGAAGGAGATCAATTTTGTTTAGCCCCCACATCACAGTTGCCTGTGTTGTCCATGCCCAGAATAAATTCCTGGTAGTTGAAGAGACAATTAATGGCAAAGCAGTATGGAATCAACCCGCTGGTCATCTTGAGGCTGGTGAAACATTGTTACAAGCGGCGGAACGCGAATTATGGGAAGAAACCGGTATTCAGGCTAAGCCGCAAGCACTGCTGAAAGTTCATCAGTGGGTTGCACCAGACGGCACCTCCTTTATCCGTTTTCTGTTTCTAGTTGAAATGGAACCGTCATTCCGCACCGTATTTCTGATTTAAAAATAGTGTGATCTTACACAGGTTTTTTGTATTGATGACATCGGTGGGGTTGACGGTAATCGCCAATTTTGATCTATTACTTTTATTTGCCGGAAAG